>JAZNBV010000024.1:0-40038 GCA_045587205.1 Victivallaceae bacterium | reverse complement strand
GAAAAATTATCTGGAACACCTCAAGGATGCTTTTTTGTTTACCGAAAGCAAACGGTATGATGTCAGAGGAAAATCCTACTTTGAATATCCGATGAAGTATTATTGTGAGGATATCGGTTTGCGAAATGCCAGAACCGGATTCCGGCAAATGGAAATGACTCATATTATGGAAAATATCATTTTCAATGAATTACGGATAAGAAATTTTTCCGTAGATGTGGGTATCGTCTATGAAAATGGCAGAAATAAAAGCGGAAATCCGGTCAAGATTCAAAGAGAAATCGATTTTATTGCCTCCAAAGGCAACCGGAAGGTCTATATTCAGTCGGCGTTTGCCATGCCGGATGCAGAAAAACAATCTGCCGAATTGAAACCTTTCAGTTTGACCGGTGATTCATTTCCCAAGATCATCATCCGGAATGACATCGGCAAATCCTGGTACGATGACAATGGTATCCTGAATATAAATCTGATTGATTTTCTGCTGGATGATTCGGTGATTTGTGCCGTAAAAAAGTCTTCTTGCAGTGAAATTTGCAAGAGTCTTTTGAGGTCGGAAAATCCACCATCTGATGATTGATTCAAAGGAAACCGCGATCTTCGCCGAAATGTTTTTCGTTTTCAGCAATCAATTCTTTTAATCGCGCTAATTTTTTTATCAGTTCTTCTTTATTGGTCTCAAAATCATTCTTTGAAGCATAATCATACCAACAAGCCCAACCGTCAAGATTTTCTGAAATATCATCATAAAGTTGTTGACAAAATTGCAGCATACTTGTATGAGAAATTTCATGTATTGTATTTTGGGGAATCAACGGATCTTTGTCTTCATCCTCACATATGATATGGCAATTCCAAAAACTTACAACGCAAATAACACGCCCCGGCTCCATAAATCCCTTGACGCAAAATGGGTTCAATATTTCAAGTCCATGTATAGCTTCGTCAAGCCAGTTGAACGGAATATCATCCAAATAACTTAAAGGGTATACAGATGTTCCATCAAGGCTGAAATCACTCCAACCAGCTTCAGGTTTTGTCAGCATTTTTATATTCCACCCTTGGTTTTACGCTTTTCCCGTCAGTAATTCTGCCAGACGGGTGAAGGTTTCGTCACTATAACGCCCTTGCCAATGTTGTAATTTATTCAACAGAGTGTATTCTATTTTTTCGCCATTGCAAAATGTGCAACTGCCACAGTGCAATATACCTTAATTTTTTGTATGAAAATTTTTACACCAGCTAATATCTTCCGGTCGGCAATGCGCTTATTTCAGTGGTTGAACATTAAAAGTCTTGGGTGTTACCTCCGGCAGTTCAAAGAACCACACATCCAAATTGGTCTTTTCGTTGACACTTTTTGCCAGATCCATTACCAATGTTTTCCATGCCTCCGGCTGGATCGCCGCATCGGAAACCCCAAAGGGCATTACGGCAGAAAAGATCACTTTGCCTTTGCCCACCTTACGCTCAACAATGGCAGGCTTGCCGTCGCTGTAACGGCAGAGGATGGCACAATCAGCAGGAAGTCCGGCAAAATCAAATGCGTGGATTTTATTGCTTTCCTGCAACTTTATATGCTTGACAGCCGAAAGTGCCATCCGTTTGTTTTTATACAAAAGATAACTGCCCGGATTGGCCTTGGGAATAAGTTTGCACCCCAGCAGTTGATCCCGTTCAGCCACCGCAGTACCGTCAATATTGTACTTCATAAAATCGGGGTCCAATATCATTGCCGTACCGCCGTTGTGGACAAAATCAGTGATTTGGCGGGTCAAATCAGGATCGGTAAAGCGCATTCGCGGAATATAAAGCAATTTGATGTTGCTCAAATCAAGCTGATTACGGCTTACAAACCTGAAATTGCAGTTGATGTGCTCTGCCAGCAATGAGTAAATGGTGTAACAGGCGTGTACGGCGCGGTCACCCAGCCCCCAGCGGTCATAATCGCTGTAATAGATGGCAGTCCGTGTTTCCCGGGGCAAAGTGACCGGCGGCAGTTCCGAAACCTGCCGGGTGATTTCCAGCACTTCATTGTAAAGCTCCGGGTTGTAATCGCTGGTGATAACGCCGCCGCCATACCATTTGAGTTCGGTCAATCCATTTTTCAAAGCCTGACTGGTCCATTCGCGCACTTCGTTGCGTTTGGGTACTGCCTGATGATAGTTGAACGCCTGTCCGTACATAGATATTTGCGCTTTCGGGGCAAGGTCGCGCAGCATTTTTACCGAAAAACCGGTATGGTAGAGCGCGCGTCCCATACCAAACTGCGCCCGGGCACTGGTGGGATAAGGGTCGCAGCTGATGGTAAAATCAGTTCGCCCTGCCAGAGCAACATCTATCTCATCATTACCGGCGCAAGTGTTGCGGTTCCAAACCATATAAGCCATCCCGGGCAGATGCTTTTGCGCCGCCGCCGTAACATACTTTACATATTCATACAGACGGTCATTCCACCAACGCCAAAAGGCTATGCGCTCAAACGGAGCAGCGGCAGAGGCAGGCGCGTAATCATCAAAAAGTGCATATTTGCCGAAACCGTAACTTGCCTTCAACTCTTTTTCAAACTTGTCCAGCCATTCCCGGCTGGCAGGGTTGCAGGTACGGCTGTAAAGCATCTTTACCCGGTTGCAAGGTTCATCCAGACCTTGTATATACATTACCAGATTGGCAACTTCGGGCTGTTTTTTGATCAAATCGCGCATCATTATCATCCCCCGCTCCATCCGTGATGCCGCCATCGGATGGATCGGGTCGATATTCATACGGCCCTTGACAACCTCGCCTTGCGGCATTGCCCCCTGCCGGGCAAGCAGAGCGTGGTCGATCCACGGTGTCAGCGGAAACCGGATATGGGTGCGCTTATTTATTTGCAGATAATCATCAAGTGTCAGGCGCGTGACCCGCGGGGCCCACAGCGAAAATATGTGCATCCCGGAAAGGCGTGCCTTTGCCCAATTTTCCAGCAGCATTTTCTGAAATGGCAGAAAAGTATCCAGATCATATTTTTTCTGCACCGCTTTCGGGTATCCGTTCAACTCATATCCGTTGCCCCATATATAACTGCGCCAATCGTGTTTGGGGCTGTTGGGGCCCAGCACCTCCCTGAACACCTTGCGTTCACGTTGGGGAATATAGTTTATACGCTCTATCTTGCGGAACCGGGTGATTGATTTATTCTTGAAACTTATTGGAGCATAGTTGTTGATATCCGAAAATAATCCTGAAAATATGTTCCATTGGCTGATTTCGCTGACCGTAGCCCGTTCACGGGCAAAGTTGATCGCCAACTGCCCCTGCGGTATCTTATCAAAACCCAGAGTCTGCCACGGTACAGCAATGACCGCTTCCCATCCGGCAGGATTTTTCCAGGTGCGGCTGAACCATTTGCCATCCCAGGGATGACGGCGGTAAGGGTCACCGGCCTGCGCTTGTTTGAGCATAGCATCGTACTGGGTATTGATCGAATTTACCATAAAGTGCCAACCCAGATCGCTGACGGGATCATATATATAAAACTCCACACAATCATCAGTATAAACCTTGCCGTCCCGGAGAGTTTCCCGGGCTTTGATTTGTGTCATCAGAGGTTCAGCAGCAATGAATCCGACATAGAGATTTCTGTCATCAAAAAGCAGTTTAACCGTGGTACGCGCCGCTGCAAGCTGACCGTTGCCGGGTGAGAAAAAGCCATCGAGCTGCGCGGCACGTTTCCACTGCGACGGCGGCAAATCATTACCCGGAGTACCGCTGACAAGTCTGACCTTATCCGGCGCATATTCAAAGGTGATATTTTCAATATTCATCGCCGAATCTTTTTTGCCGTCAAAACCGAAAATAAATTGAAAAGATGCAGTTTCAGGCGGCACAGTGAATTCCTGACTCCGGAGCTGCCAATCCGTACGGGGAGTAAAGAAGTGCCCCTCTTTGCCTGCCGAACCCCGGGGAGAATTTTTCATCGTATAACGGACGGAAACGCTGCCTTGTGAATCAACATTGCCGGTAAATTTATCGCGCCAGCTTATGACCATAGTACCGGGAGCAGAATATTTGCGGAACATATCATAAAAGTAACCGTAACCGCAAAGCCCTTTGGCTCCATTTTCGCGCCTGATGGTAAAAACTTTTTTACCGTCCAAACTCTGCGGCTGGTCAAGTTTGATTTTTTGAGCAGGCGATATTTTCAGCGGCGGCACACCGGGAAAAGAGTATTTATAAACAAAACCGTTATGGTCAGCAGCCGCTACTCCCGATGCAGCCAATCCCAGACCTGTCACCAATACCAATAAATTTTTAAGCATACACACTCTCCCGGAAAAGTTCTGACTTTGAATAGCGATTGGTAAATTTATCGCCGGAAAAGCAAATTGTCAAGTTTAATTTTTAAAGAAATCCAAAACATTTAAATCTGGACGTTGAAATTTTTATAAATGGCAGGGATTTTTGCAGGGAAGCGGAATTGTTTATTGTTGGTCTATTTGTGGTGTTTCTGATGTTATTTTCTGACAAATGGAGACCATTTTTGCTTGTTTCAAAACACTATTTTTTGTCTTATTTCTCGTGTCCCGTGCGAATATTGGGTAATCAATGACTTACAAAAATGGAGAATGAGTTGCAATTCGCATAAATATCCTCCGGGAACAACGCCTTTTAAAATTACACTCCGCGCGCATCAGGAGGCCAGACAAATTTGTGCATCTGCAGCTGAAACCGCAGATTGCACCGCTTGCTGGCAAGCAGCCATTCCACCAGTTCGGCGGGGGATACAGATCCGAAAACACAACTGAAAATCAGCGGAATACCTTTTTTATCCAGTTCCCAGCGGTCTATCCACTCCAGCGCGTAATCAAAGTCCGCACGGCTGCCGGTGACAAATTTCAGCTCATCGCCGGCGTGCAGCGTTGAGTAATTTTCCGCCAGATTGGATGTGTGCATATTGCTGGAGGGCAACTTTACATCAATTATGCGTTTAAGCTGCGCAGGAAATTTATCCAGCGGCAGCGAACCGTTGGTTTCCATAAGCACTTCCAAACCTTCAGCAATCAGCATTTCCGCCAGACGGGGTACCGCTTCGTGCAAGGCGGGTTCGCCGCCGGTTATTTCCACGGTGGATATGCCGCTTTTTACAGCTTCTTCCACCAGCGATTCCAGCGAACGGGGCGTGCCGCAGTGCTTATCCTGCGCGTAAAGTGTATCGCAGTAACTGCATTTGAGGTTGCACCCGGCAAGCCGGATAAAAAAGCAGAGTTTGCCGGCGTGGGTCGATTCCCCCTGAATACTGCTGAAAGTTTCCACCACGGGCAGAAAAATTTTATCCGGAGTCATTCTCTTATCACTCAAAGTAACTGGCGCGCGAACCGGGCGATTCTTCCACGCTGGTACGAACCACTTTAATGCGGTCATCGTTGAGGCGTTTGCTTAACTCTTTGTAAATGATCCGGGCGATATTTTCGCTGGTGGGATTGCAATCGGCAAATTCGCTCAACTCATTGAGATAAGCGTGGTCAAAACGATCGATGACTTCGTTGAGTTCTTTTTTCAGGATCTTGAAATCCAGCGCAATGCCGATCTCATCGAGTTTTTCGCACTGCAGATAGACTGTCACCTGCCAGTTGTGACCGTGCAGTTTGCGGCAGTCACCGGGATATCCGGTCAGCGAGTGGGCGCCGGAAAACTGTTTGGTTATTTCCAATTCATACATAGCTGCACCCGACCTTATCTTATGCGAGAGTATAAAGTTCGGCTTCACGGATGATATCGCTGTGTGCAGCTTTCAGAGCTTCCAGCGCTTTATCCGGATCGGCAAAGCGGAACACCATTACAGCGTTGTTGTGTACTTCGGTGGCAAAGGCATACATATATTCCACCTGGCAATCCTTGAGCGTATCAAGCAGCTGCGCCAGACCGCCGGGGGCGTTTTTTACCGGAATCGCCAGCACTTCGGTGGTTTTGACCACAAAACCCGCCTGCTCCAGAACCGTTTTGGCGCGGTCGTGTTCTTTGACCAGCAGCCGCAATATGCCGAATGACTGGGTATCGGCAAGCGAAAGCGTGCTGATATTGATATTATTTGCCTTGAGCGTGCTGCAGACATCGTTCAGCGCGCCGGGACGGTTTTCCACAAAAAGCGACAACTGGGTAATTTTCATAATAACAACCTCTCACTGAAAAAAATTATCTCTTTGACACGCAGGGAATATAACTCCTCAACTGTTGCTTTGCAATAAACAAGTACCGCTTTTTCGCTTTTTTTTATAATTAAAGGGCTTTGCGGGTTGTTTTTTGCAAATCAAGCGTGTATATTGCACAGAGGATGTTTCCGTATATAAAAAAGGAGTTGGTTTTTATTATGAGTAAGATATTCCGGAAAATCATACCGGCAATTGCCGCCGCTGCTGCTCTGATACTGGGCGGATGTACGCTTGAGGAGTGGGAAAAAGCTCTGGGGCTGGATGTGCCTGATGAGGCATTGTTTGTACTTTCTTTTCACCGCAATGTGGATTATCCGCGCGGCAATCTCAATGCCGAACAGCCGCTGCAGATGCCCGACGGAACCACCCGGATCGTGGAACGATATCCTTCGATGTCATCACACCACATTATTGAAATATCTGCCAAACCGGTACCCGGCAAGGCCGGATTTTACCGGCTCTTTCTGCGCCCCGACCAGAAAGGCAGAATGATGTTTATGCAGCTTACCGCCCAGTGCCGCCACGAATCTGCCGCCATACTGCTCGACGGCATTTATCTGGGTGAATTCCGTACAATTACGGTGACACGCGGCAATGAAAAATGGGTGGAACTGCCAATCGATCTGGATGCGGCACGCGCACAGCATATTGTGAAATACGCCAACGATAACTACCGCTTTTTCAATGGCGGCAGCCGTGAAGATAAAGATATTATTTTCCCGAAAAATTAAAAACTCCATTCTCCGGCACTCCGGAGTGTTTGAACTATGCAGAAAATCCATTCCGTAATACTGGCAGCCGGATTGAGCCGGCGGATGAATTCAGCGCACACCAACAAGGTCTGTCTGCAGCTTGCCGGCAGTCCGGTGATAATGCATACTCTGAACGCGCTGGTTCAGAACAATATAACGGAACACACCGTGGTGCTGGGCGCGTGTGCCGACCGGGTGCTGGAAGCTATGGAAAATTTTTCCGGCAATATCTCTTATGCTTTTCAGCCCTTTCAGCACGGCGCGGCAGATGCTTTGCGCTGCGCAGTGGAATCGCTGGAAACTGCCGATCCGGAAACACTGCTGCTGGTTGTGCCGGGACACCGGATAATTTCCGGCAGAATCCTGGAAGATTTTTACAACTTTTACCGATCGGAAAAACCGCTGATCGCCGAACTTGTGTTGGATGATAAAGCCCGTAACCTCAAACAGAACCTTTCCATAGCACTCGGAACTGTGCAGAATATAAAACTGGCTCTGGAAAAGTTTGACTTTGAAAACCCTCCCAAAGAACTTGCCATTGCCGATCTGGCAGAAGCGGTCAATCCCGCCAGCAGCCGGTGGCAATTTACGGTGAGCGATTTTCAGCAGGTTCCGGGATTCAACAACCCCGAAGAATTTCTGCTGGTGGCTGAACTGCTGCGCAAACAGCGCGGTACAGCGGAGTGTTGTGTAAATGCCAGCGAATATCACCCTGTAAAAGAGTGGCTGGACAGTTTAAGCAATCCGCAAAGCGCGTTATGCAATGTTTTGCAGGATTTCTACGGCGGTGATACAGCTTTGACCGCACGCCAGAGTGAGGCACTGAAAAAACTGCTGACCGCTGCGGAAAATGCCTGGAATGCAGATACCCCCGTCAGCGTGATCCGTTCACCGGGCAGAGTCAACGCTATGGGCAGACACATCGATCATCAGGGCGGCAACTGCAATTTAATGACCATCGGCTATGAAACATTGATCGCCGCCAGAGTCCGGCAGGATGACTGCGTGACTCTGCATAATCTGGACAGCGAATTTGCTCCGGCGGAATTTTCCATCGGTGATCTGGTGCGCGACCTGCCGTGGGATGACTGGCAGAAACTCGTGGGCAGCAAAAAACTTGCCCGTCTGCTCAAACAGTACGGAGTCAACTGGGCAGACTATATAAAGGCGGTATTTCTGCGCTTCCAAAAGCACTTTGACGATAAAAAACTGCACGGTATGGATATGATCGTATCGGGCAATGTGCCGATGGCGGCGGGGTTGAGTTCATCTTCCACACTGGTGGTTGGCGCCGCCGAAGCCGTGGTGGGTGCCAACCGGCTGGATCTGGAGCCGGATAAACTTGTAACGCTTTGCGGCGAAGGCGAATGGTTTGTCGGAACCCGCGGCGGGTCGGCTGACCACGCCGCTGTGAAACTGGGCGAATGCAACAAAATCGTAAAAGTCGGTTTTTTTGATTTCAGAGTTGAAGAAATGGTCGATTTCCCCGCCGGATACACCCTTATTGTGGGTGATTCAGGCATTAAAGCACGCAAATCCGGCAATGCCAAAGATCAGTTCAACCACCGGATCGCCTGTTACCGGACGGGACTGCTGCTGCTGAAAAAGTTTTTTCCGCAATATGCCGGAAAAGTTTCACATCTGCGCGATTTCAACTGCAGAAATCTGAATATTCCGCTGGATTGGCTCTACACACTGCTTATGCAGTTGCCCGAACGCGCCACGCGCAAAGAGCTCCAGGCAATGCTGCCAGAAGAAAATCTGAATATTTTCTGGCAGAATCACAACGCTCCCGCCGACGGTATCTACCCGGTACGCGGCGTAGTGCTGTTCGGGCTGGCAGAGTGCGAACGCGCCGCACGGTATGTAAATATGCTTAAACAGAATATTGCTGAAGCCGGCGAAATGATGAATATATCGCACGATGGCGACCGGGTAAGCCGTTTTGATCCCACAGGTAATCTGCTGGAAGATTTTTCTGTGGATACCTCTGACGCAGCACTGACCCGGCTTGCCAGTGATCTGCGCAGCAATGATGCCGCAAAAATCGCCGCTGCCCAGCTCTGGCGCCAGCCGGGCAGTTACCGCTGCAGTCTGCCGGAAATCGACCTGATGACCGATCTGGCGCGTTCAGTACCCGGTGTGCTGGGCGCCCAGCTTGCCGGTGCCGGACTCGGCGGCTGTATGATGGTGCTGACCCAGACCGATGCCATTGAAGAACTTTACAAAGTGCTGGAAGAAAAATACTATTCGCCGCGCAATCTGCCGGTAAAACTTCTGCAATGCCGCCCGGTCGCCGGCGCCGGGGCAATACGCTTTTGATACTGCCGGTTGATGGCACTTTGGTGGCGCCGCATACGCGGGCTGTACGGTTGATGGCGGCAGTACTCTGCGCCGCATACGCGGGCAGTACGGTAGATGGCGGCTTGGGATGTATTGAGAAGTATTGGGAGGGTTTGGGAGAAAGTATTGCCGCCTTTACTGTAAGCAATACGGTTTGATATTGCGACGCGGTTTTAAAGCGGCAAAGAAAGATTCCCAAAATTTCCCAAAGCCTCTCAAAATCTCCCAAAATCTCCCACTGCCGCCACACATAACTTTGCGCCGCGAAAGCGGCAGAACTCCCACGCCGCAACGCACAATTCCGCGCCGCGCAGGCGGCAGAACCCCCACGCCGCAATGCACAACTCCGCGCAAAAAAAAAACAGCGCAAGGATTTTTCCTTGCGCCGTTGGAATACATCAACAACAGTTATTAATTTTCATCCAGGTCGTCGGCATTGGGCTGGCTGTTGCCGCCATATTCCAAAGTTTTGACATTACCGCCGAGGAACAGCAGGTTGGATACCGAAGGATGGTTGCCGGTAGATGAATTGCCGTACTGGACAATATCGCTCCAGATAACACGGTTGGGGTTATCTCTGCCAACCACGCCGCGGCGTGGCATATTGGTCTGATCGCTGTACGCAACGAACCATCTGTATGAAATATTGCCGTTGGTACCGGAAACCGTGTATCCGTCGTTGGCATTGGAAGGACATTTGAAATATTTTTCACAATCATCAGCATCAATTGTGGCGCGTTCACCGGTCAGGTATCCACCGCGCATCAGACGATACGCCGGAGTATCGGTGTCGTGCCAGGTCAAATTGCCGGTTGCAGCAGAGTTTGTTCCGCCGGGAATGGCGCCGCCGTTATTATTGCTGTACATAAATGTGGCTTTGCCGATCTGGCTCAACAGGTTGATACAGCTGGTGTTGCGGGCGCTTTCTCTGGCGGCGGAAAGTGCCGGCAGCAGCATACCCGCCAGAATGGCGATGATGGCAATAACTACCAATAATTCGATCAGAGTAAAAGATTTTTTCATTTTTTCCTCTCCTTTGCTTTGGGCAGGCTTGAGTTTATTTTCTGTTTTATTCTATTCTACAATATACACAGAATTAAAGCATTGTCAAGCCGGTGAACGACAAAATTAATGTTTTTTTACTTGACCGCCAGCATCCGTTCGATCGGTAATCTGGCGCGTTCGATGAGCGACGGCGGCAGTTCCACGGGAGTGGTCATTGTTTCCAGCGACTTCAAAACGCTTTCCAGCGTGATCTTTTTCATATTCATACAGCGCGGCGCCGGGGTCAGGGCAATGAACTCTTTATCGGGGTTTTCCTTGCGCAGACGGTGGATGATTCCCACTTCCGTGCCGATAATAATCTGTTTGGCGGGACTTTCTTTGACATATTTGAGCATACCGCCGGTACTCAAAGCCGCATCGGCTCTGGCAGTGACTTCCACCGGGCACTCCGGATGCACTACGATCGGTGCATTGGGATATTGCGCACGCATAGCATCCAGCACCGCCGGATCGATCCGGTGATGGGTGGGGCAATAGCCGTTGAAAAGTATCATATCGCGCTTGAGATTTTTCATAACATTGCCGCCCAGATTCTGGTCGGGCAGAAAGACGATCTCTTTATCCGCCGGAATCGAGGAAACGATCTTTTCAGCATTGGCAGAGGTACAGCATATATCAACTTCTGCTTTGACGGCGGCGGTGGTATTCACATAGGCAACAAACACGGCATCGGGGTGCTGTTTGCGCAATTCACGCACCGCTTCGGCGCTTGCCATATCTGCCATCGGACAGCCGGCGGAAACTTCCGGCAGCAGCACGGTGGATTCCGGCGAAAGCAGTTTGGCGCTTTCCGCCATAAATGACACACCGCAAAAGACGATCACCGGCGCTTTGGTTGCCGCCGCTTTGATGCTCAACTCCAGCGAATCGCCTACAAAGTCGGCAATATCCTGAACTTCGCCTGTAACATAATTATGAGCAAGGATCACGGCATTGCGGACCTTGCGCAGTTCATTTATTTTTTTTACTGTATCCGGATTGGTCATATCTATGCTCCCTGTTTTTCTATAAATATACTGTTTACGGGGATTTTTGCAAGTCCGGGTGGCATTTTATTGCATAAAAAAGCCGTAACAGTACCGGAATGTACCGTTACGGCTCTCCTGGTAGTGCAATCTTCAGTTTACAGCTGCATATTCAGCAAGTCGCGGTAACTCTGGAAATCGCCTTGCAGCATATGTCTGACCTGACGGATTTTCCAGTCGATGTGCCACTTGTCGGTGACATATTCCATCGAAGGCTCCCAACCCAGACGCGAATCGGCCTGTACCAGTTCGATGGCGCTTTCGGCATTGGCAATCTCTTTCAGTGCCAGCGCTTCGAGCTGATCGAGTATCTTGTTGGCTTCGGCAACATCAGAGGAGCCCAGCAGTTTGATGTTGAGCATATACCACTCCTTGACGCACGCAGCGGTGGCGGCGTTGCAGACAATGTATTTGCCCAGACGGATCTGTTCTTCGAGCTTGGCAAGTTTGCGTTCCGGCACGATGGTGCGGAGTTTTTCCAGCTCTTCCACGCCGCGCGCAAACTTTTCGCGCAGACGCTGGAGACAGCGCAGTTCCGCCGGATAACGCAGTGCGCCCGGACTCTGATGAGCCACTTCAAACGGCTGATACAATGTCTTGATGATACCAGAACCGAAGTGTGCCCCCGGAGTGGTGGGGAATTTGATCTCTTTGCCCGCCATAGTACGGGTGATATTGGGGTGGAAAATCAGCGGGTAGGATGGCCCGACGCGCATCGGACCATACTGTTCTTCGTTGGTGGCAACGTAATCGTTCTGCATTGCGTCGCTCCAGAGATCCCATACTTCCAGTACTTTATCTGCCGCGGCGGCGCCGAAGTCGCGGACGGCAAGTTTTTTGAGCATTTCATTAAGATCCAGCTGCGGAGACCAGAATGCCCAGCGCCCCAGATCTGTCACCACCGACGGCCACCAGCCGTAATGGTGATTGTCGTAATAACTGTTCACATTCCAGTCGCGCCGGGCCTGATCAAGCGAATTGAAACGGCGGATCCACTGCTGCGGTACCGGTACATAAGGAACGGTCCCGAAGTCCCAGGTGGCGCCGGCGGTATTGGCGGTACTCAATATCTGCAGACCCATTTCGTGGGCGATAGCGGATTCACTTTTGAAATATTCGCCCGGTTCACAGGCCGAAATACTGTAATCCATTACCGGACAGTAAAAGCCTTCGCGACGCTTTTCTTTGCCGATATCAAAGGTGATCTGTACCGTAATATCTTTGGGTATATTCTTCAGAAATTCGCGGCGTTCAGCTTCGTCCACATAGTGCCAGTTGTAGGTGTTGAATACGATTCTGGCATCTTTCTTGGACTTATGCACCGCATCGGATACCCGTTGGAGCCACGCCGGATAGTCGCTGCAGGGCCACCAGCCGGGCGAGGGTTTGCTGTCGGGTATGCCGTCGATAGTGCTTTCTTTGCGGCGTTTGCCGGTAGTGCGCGGGTCGCGGCTGGGAAATTCTGCAGATTCGCCCACCAGCATTACGCCCAGCGCGCGGGGGTAGTAGTCAAAGAGCCGGGTGTAAACGCTTTCAAAAAACTCTTCTGCATCCGGCTCATCGGGGTGTTTGTAACTGGGCAGATATGCGTAAAGCATAACATCCAGACCGTAGAGCCACGCCCGGTCTATAACATCATTTACATCCAGCGGTCCGACATTGGTGCGGTCGATGCCGGTGATAAATACCACTGCGGCAGTAAAACCGGCGTGCGCCATTGCCTTGAGGTGTTCGCTCGGGAAAAGGTCAATACCCCAGCCGCTGTGAACCATACGCAGACCGATCAGGGGCTTGCGTTCTTCGGAGCCGATCGCCAGAACGGGGGCTTCTTTGAGATTCATCAGATCTTCAACATAAAAACCGCCGGAAATGACACCTTTGGCATCTGCCCCGGCAATGGTGATGCAGTTTTCTTTAACATCAAGACGGTAGGTGCGTTCGCCGGTAAGCGTGTTGTCCAGCATAAGTTTGATTACCGGAGTGCCGGCAGGAGAATCAGTACCGACAGTCAGCGCAACATTCATCGAAACTTCCAGATATTCCTGCAGGTCTTTGGCTGCATTGACGATCCGGGCATCGGCATCGGCGGGGTAAACGATCCGCCAGGCGGAGGTGACTTCCACTTCACCGGCACCGGCAGATATTGCACTGTCACGGCGCATCGGATGATGCACGATATTGATGCGTTCGCGGAACTCATACAAACGTTCGATTTTGCTCATAAAAAATACTCTCCATTGGGTAAATGTTGACAAAGTTTTGATAAATATAACATTTATATTTTTTTTTGCAAATCAACTTTAATTGCAAAAAGATAAAAAAGTATCTCAATAATAATAGTGTTATCTTTTGAAGGAGAATGAAAAACAGTAAAAATTAAGATAAAATTAAACTTTTTGATTGATTTTATGGTTAAATAGGCTATTTTATTAAGTAATTACTTAATTTTGGAGGTTTTTATGAGGAGCTGTTATGGGCGTTACCGGGGAGCTGGATCTGAAGTTTGCCGGGAATGTGATTTGCAGATGTGGTGCAGTAAATCAGCAGATCCGGAGCTTTTGACCGACCGTATGTCAAGTTTTGATGATTCATTGCAGGATCAGGAATCACGGGAACTTGCAGAAGAGCTTTTGCAGGCGCGTAAGCGCAAGATAAGCGGGGAAAAACTGGAATATTCGCGCAATGATCTGTTGGAAGTCATCACCTATATGCTGCAGCTGGATGCGTTATCCCTTGAGCTGTTGAGCGAAAAGATCAACGATCCGGATATAACTTTAAGTGATATAGCCCGCAAACGCAAAACTTCCCGCCAGGCAGTACAGCAGGCGGTCAAAAGAAAATGTAGAGAAAATCCGGAAATCGCGCGTTTGCTTGCCAACCGCGAACGCAAGAGCCGGCAACGTAAACAACTAACATTTATGGAGGCAGTATGTCAAATCCGACGACAGAAATTACCAACGAACTCGAACTCACACGCAACCGGCTTGAAATATTACAGGAGCTTGAACTCCTGGAGTCAGAATTTCGACTTATCGAAAATGAATATACTCAAAGGAAGCGTCATCTTGCCGAAAGGCTGAATGAAAACCGGTGATCTCTCCTGCTGACAGACGGAAGTGTTGCAAAACTTTAACAAAAGTTTGCAGCACTTCCGTTTGTTTTTTACGGATAATTGGAGAGTTTACGGCTCCACAGCGCCAGTTTTTTATTGCGCTCCCGGTGGTCGGGCAGAAAAGAAGCCAGAACTTTGTAAAATTCTTTTGAGTGATTCATTTCCCGCCGGTGTGCCAGTTCGTGCAGTACCACCAGCTCGATCAGTTCTTCCGGATACATTGCCAGGCGCCACGAAAAATTCAATTCGCCATTGCTGCTGCACGAGCCGAAGCGCCGCCGTGCGCCATTTATGGAGATGCTTTTTATATCTATCCCGAAAAAAGCAGTGTATTTTTCAAGCTTGCTGCTGATGATCCTCCGGGCGTGGCGGCGGTAAAAGGCTTCCAGCATATTTCTGACAGCAGTTGGATCTTCCGAAGGGGTAAAAAGTTTTTCATCGCGGAAACTTATTATATTGCCGCCCGGCTGTAAAACAAGTTCATACAGCTGCCCCAGAAAAAAGAACTTTTTCCCGGCGGCGAACTCAATATTATATACCGCTGCTTCTTCCGGCAGAGCTGCCAGTTTTCTGCGCTGTTTTATCAGCCACGGGCGGAACCTTTCCAAAGCCTGTTCCAGCAGTTGGTCGCTTGCCGCGGCGGGGACAAGCAGTTCTGCAGAACCGTCATTTTTCAGCCGGATGGCAATGGTTCTGCGCCGTGCAGAGCGCTTGACAGTAATATTATCTTTTCCGGTAGAAGCCGGCAACTCTGTTGAAGCCATAAAAAAACGAAAAAATGTTGAAAAAACTTGCATTTGCTATTCGAAAAACCTGAACCGTGATATTATATTATCACCAATTGAGTTTAAATGCAATATATAGTTATACTATTATTATGAAAAACAGAAAAATATTTTACTTTTCACTCCTTTTTCTGCTGATTGCCGCCGGCGGTACTTACGCTATTGCCGCGGCGGTCCGTTCTGCCCACACGATCCTGCCCGGGCAGCTGGAACTGGTGGGCAGACTTACAGCCAAGGCGTTGGAAAACAATCATTTGCGTAAACTTCCGCAGGATGCGTCGCTTTCGTCGCGGATTTTTGATGAGTATTTCAATCAGCTGGATCCGGGCAAGGTATATTTTACCAAGGTTGATATAGCTCTTTTCGGCAAAGACCGTTTCCGGCTGCTTGATGAGATCAACAATGGCGAACAGCGGGTGATTTTTGACATATACAGCTGCTATCTGGAGCGTATAAGCCAGTACCGCACATTTGTGGAAAAGCAGCTCAACAAAGGTGTGACCTTTGATTCAAATGAAACTTATCACACTGACCGCAAAGATGCCGCCTATTGCCGCGATGCAAAAGAGCTTGAAGCATTGTGGCAAAAACGCCTTAAAAATGATTTGCTTTATTACCGTTTGATGCAGAAAGTTATGGAAGAGCGTTCCGATGATCCGGAAGTCAAAGCCGATCTGAAAAAACGCTGGTTCAAAAAATCTCCTGAAGACAAGGTGCGTACCCGTATGCACGACCTTTACAACATTGCAAGCCAGGCAGATAAAATGGATGTACTGGGTATTTTCCTTACCGCAATGAGTCAGGTGTACGGACCCCATTCACACTATTCCACGCCTAAACAGGAGGAAGACTTTGATATACAGTTCAAACTTTCCCTGACCGGTATCGGTGCTACGCTCACCAGTGAAGACGGTTATATAAAGATCGTTGATCTGGTTCCCGGCGGACCCGCGGATAAACAGGGCAGACTCAAGCCGGAAGACCGCATCATAGCCGTTGCCCAGGAGGGAGGCGAACCGGTAGATGTGGTGGATATGAGCGTAAGCAACGCGGTCAAACTTGTCCGCGGTCCGGTCAATACCAAAGTAACGCTTACGGTGCTGCCGGCAGATAAAGGTGCGTCGGCATTGCCTGAAGATATAACCATTGTCCGCGGTAAGGTCGAACTTAAAGAAAACGAGGCATCCGGCAAGATCCACGATGTCGAAGTTCCCGGACAGGGCAGAAAACGCATCGGGGTGATCAAACTCAACAATTTTTATATGGACTTTGAAGGTGCGGCAAAGGGGTTGAAAAATTACCGCAGCTGTACGCGCGATGTAAAAAAAGAGCTGATGGATTTCAACGCCGCCAAAGTTGATGCTGTGGTGCTGGATCTGCGGAGCAACTCCGGCGGCAGTTTGATCGAAGCTATCAATTTGAGTGGCCTTTTTATTACCGAAGGGCCGGTTGTGCAGGTGGTCGATGCCCTCAACCGTATGGAAGTTCACCGCGATACTGACCCCGCTATTGCATATAAAGGACCGCTGGTGGTGCTGGTCAGCAAATTTTCCGCCTCCAGTGCTGAAATCGTTACCGGTGCAATGCAGGATTACCGCCGCGCATTGATCGTGGGTGACAGCCGTACTTACGGAAAAGGTACGGTTTTGAGCGTAACGGATTTGAGCCGTCTGCTGCGTTTTGTCAACCGCAGACTCGAAGCCGGCAGCCTTACCCACGAAGTTGCAATGTTCTACCGGGTCAACGGCGACTCCAATCAGGCAAAAGGGGTGATCCCGGATATTGTGCTGCCGAGTTTTACTGAAGTTATGGAAGTAGGGGAGATTTACAGTGATAATCACCTGCCGTGGCAGCAGATAGCCCCTTTGAAAATGGATCCTGCATCGGGTATCGGATTTGTTCCGTTGGACAATAAAGTCAAAAGTACGCTTGCGCAACGCAGCGCACAGCGTCTGAAGAGTGTTCCGGCGCTGGTAAGACTGCAGAAAGAGATTGAGCGGTTCAAGGCGATCCGGGAACGGAAAACAGTTTCGCTCAACGAAAAACAGCGCTTGAAAGAGTATTATGATGAAAAAGCCGCCGCTGACCGTCTGGAAGAACTTATGGACCCGGCGGAAAAGAAAAATAAAAAATCCGGCAAAAATGATGTTCTGCTTAATGAAACGCTGGTGATTGCCGCCGAATATGCCGGTTTGCAGAAAAGCGGTAAGTGATTGTTATGGAAAATTATCCGGCAGAAAATATCAGCTGCGGAGCTGAAAAGTTTTTTGATTTCCGTCCGCTTTTGATTGTGGTGAATGCATTTTTTACCGGATATTTGCTTTTGCCGCTGGCCGCGGCCGCAGCGGCAGGTGCCGGCGGCAGGGTGCATACATTGGTTGCAGGTGCCGGACCTTTGTTGAGTATAGCGTTCACTGCCGTTATGATGCGCCGGTTTTACGGCAGCTGGCGGGGCGCGGCGGAGGTGCTGGATCTGGCAAAGCCGATTCCACTTAAATTTATTGCTGCGGCGCTTCCGCTGGCAGTTGCAGTGATGCTGGTCAGCGGAGTTGTTACACTGTTGTGGGGTATGGCAGCTGGAGCAATGGGAATGGTTTTCAAGGTTCCGGCGACATTGGATACTGTGCTGAATGGCGGCAATCTGCAGTTGGCGGTATTGATTGTTATTGCTTTGCTGGCGGCGCCGCTGTTTGAAGAAATACTGTTCCGCAAGGTGCTTTATGACTCATTGAAGAATGTCTGCGGGAACAAAGTTGCATTAACGGCAAGTTCGCTGGCGTTTGCGGCAGTGCATCTTTCGCTTCTGCAAATGCCGGGATTGATGTTTATAGCAGTTGTGTGGCAGTGTATCTATATAAAACGCGGTAATTTGCGGGAAACAGTATTGCTGCATTTCTGCAATAATTTTCTGGCACTGGCGCTGCTGCTGGCGGCCAGATTTTATGGCTTTATGGGGTTGTAAACAGTTTTTTAATATAACAGGGGCTTGGAATGTTTAAAACACACAATATTATCACCGCCGTGGAACTGGGTACCAGCAAGGTCTGTGTGCTTATCGGCGAGTATGCCGGTGATGAACTGACAGTCATCGGCAAGGGCGAAACCGCTTGCGACGGTGCCGTGGTCAAGGGCGAGATCGCCGCAATGGATCTGATGATCGAAAAGATCACCGATGCAATGGATCAGGCCGATATCCAGAGCGGACACGAACTGAACAACAGTGCTATGTTCACTCTGGCTGTGACCGGCTGTGATATGGATTCTATGCTGGGCGAGGGCACCGCCTTTGTACAGAACGAAGAACGCCGTATCGGAGAAGAAGAGATGTATGAAGCGGTCAACAATGCCAGAATCAAACCGCTGAATGTTGACCGCAAGCTGGTCAACAGTTTTGATTCTTATTATATGATTGATGGCGTGCGCCGTTTCAGTCAACCGCAGGGGCAGCGCGCCAGTGTGTTGAAAGCATATTCGCACATTGTTCACGGCAACAGCAACCGGCTGGAAAATTTTTCGGCAATCCTGCTGGATGCCGGACTGGATTACGAACCGGAAATAATTTTCAGCCCCATAGCGGATATGTTCGGCGTGCTTTCTGATGATGAATTGGAAAGCGGCACACTGCTGATCAATTTCGGTGCCGGAACTACGGAATATGCAGTTATATGCAACAACGGCATATTGGCGTCGGGGGTGCTTGCCATCGGGTTTGAACACGTTGCCAACGATATTTCTGTGGGGTTGAATCTGCCGATAAATTACTGCCGCAAACTTCTGGAAGATAAAACGCTTGAAAATATGGTGATGCGTAATGAATCGCATATCGAGTGCCGCACCAATTCCGGTTCGATGCGGAAAATCCCGGTACTTTCGTTCTGCCGCATCGCCGATGAACGGATCCGGGAGATTTTTGAACTGATCCGCGGCAAACTGATCCGGGAGAATTTCTGGAACAATCTTTCCGGCGGCTGTGTGCTTACCGGCGGCGGCGCGGAATATTTCCAGACCCGCGATATTTTTCATCAGGTGTGCGATTTGCCGTCGCGTGTCGGCAAACCGCTGGGGGTAAATAATATGGCAATGGAACTGAACAGTCCGCGTTACAGCACTGTATATGGCACGCTGCGCTACGGTCACTCGCTGGCATTGCAGAACGAAAGCCGCCGCCGCAATTCGTTGAGCGGTGGACTCCGCGATAAAATTTCCGGACTGGGCGATGTTTTTGCCCGTTCGCTGAAAAGCCTGCGGAATAATATGAAAATTTAAGGGAGAACACACTGTTATGAATGATATTGCAGAAAATAATCGGGTGCTTGTTCTCGGTTTGGGTGGAGCCGGCGGCAGAGTTGTGCAGACTTTAAGCACATTACCGGGGGCGGAAAAACTGCTTTTGAGCGTATTTGATACCGACCGTAACGCGCTGGAGCGTTTGAGCACTCTGCCGGAAGAGTGTAAAGTGTTGTGCGATGAACAGTGGCTGCTGGGGATGGGTTCCGGCGGCGATGTTATGAAAGGCCAGCGGGCAATGTCGCGCGAAAGCGGCCGCCTGCAGGCGGTTATCAGTCAGGCGGATATTCTGATCGTCACCGGCGGACTGGGCGGCGGGACTGCCACCGGCGGAGCGGGAGTTATATCGCGCCTTGCAAAGAGTATGTCGCGTACGGCAATTTCGGTTATGGAAATGCCGTTTGCATTTGAAGGTCACGGCAGATGCAAAGCCGCTGAAGATGGATTGCGTGAATTGCTGGGGCTTTCGGATACAGTGCTGGGTATTCCGAATGATTTGCTTTTTTCGGTTCTGCCGGCGGAAGTGAGTTTTGCCGATGCGTTTGCAATGGCGGATCTGGAATTGGCACGTACCGTACTGGGTGTTATCGATATACTGCAGCCGGGCAATCTGTTGAGTACTGATACAGGCGATCTGGCGGTGATATTGCGCAACCGCAAAAGTTATGCGGCAATCGGCACGGCATCCGGCAGAGGCGAAAGTGTGGAGGATTGCTGTACGGAAGCGCTGGGCAACCTGATGGATTCGCCGTTTCTCGGCGGCGCGGCAAAACTCAAAGATGCCGATGCTGTTATTATAAATCTTACCGGAGGAGCCGATTTGACCCTTTCGCAGGTCAAGCGCACGCTCGAATATGCCGGTACATTGCCGGGAATCGCTGCCAGAGTCGTAATGGGCGCGAACATCCGGCAGGATCTGGTCAACGAAGTACATCTGACTGCCATTGCCATAAAATATGATGAACGCGAGGCGGCGGCACAGCAGCTGCAGGAAAATGCCGCACCGGCGGGCCGCCGCCGCAAAAAAGCTGCCAAAGCCGCCGAACAGCCTGTTCAGCAGATGCTGCCGCTGACCATTACCAGCAGCGGTATATTTGAAGGCAAAACCGGTACGGTCATCGATGGAGTGAACTTTGATGTGCCCGCCTTTGTGCGCCGTCAGGCGCCGATAGATACCGGTGAGTGATACAGCGGATCCCTTACGGTAACGGCGGATAATTGAAAAATAAAAATGGTGCTGCAAACAGTTAACAACTTGGCAGCACCATTTATCTTTTTTGTAAGTTTTCTGCAGCTTTATTTATTCAGCATCGCTCCAGCGGCGGGCGTAGTTGGCAAGAGTTGCGTCCATAAAGAGCTGTAATGCGTAGAAAAGCAGACAGGGTACCGCTGCTGCGGTGGTTCCCAATCCGGCAATAGCCACCATTGCCAGCGCCATTGTAGCAGATTTGCTGGCACCGCAGAAGACCATTGCTTTGGTATCCGCCACATTCAGACGCAATACTTTGCTGATAAGCCAGAGTGCCGCCATTGAAAATATGTGATACACTGCGCCCAGCGCCAGCACCACCAATACGGTCAACAGCGGAATGGCAAGGATGCTTTCGCGCGCGGCGGAAAAGAAACTCAAACTCAACATAATTGTAGCCACCAGCGGAATGTAGTCAATAAGTTTGTTGTACCAGCCGCGGAAGATATATTTTTTGATCCCGAAACCGACAAAAAGCGGTATCATTACCGTGAAAACCAGCTGTTTGAACATTTTCCACGAATCGACATCTCCGGTCTTTGCCGCGTGGAGCAGGAATCCGAGCACCAGCGGCAGCGTAAAGATCCCGATGAGGTTGTAAAACACCGTTATGGCAATGGAAAGCATCATATTGCCGTTGGACTGCTGGGTCATAACAATGCCGGAGCTTAAAGTCGGCGGCGCTGCAAGCATAATCAGCAGACCTGCCAGCAGTGCTTTATCCCAGCTTATCCAGCTCAAGGTTGCCCAGCCGCAGAACGAAAGCCCTGCCAGGGTAAAGGCACTGCCGAAAATCAGCGCCAGAATAAAGGTGCGGTCGATCTTGAGTTCGCTGAATTTCACCTGCATACCGCTTACCAGAAAAATGGCAATGATCATTGCCGGGGTACCGATATACTCTTTGCAGAAAAGACCGGCGGCAGGCGCTGTAAGACTCCAGATCACTGCCAGAAGAATGCCGACCGGCAGGAAATATTTTTTGAACATAATTCTTTCCTTTGTTTGATTAAGCTTGAAAAACATCATATAAATATACACCTTCGCACTGCTTTATGCAAGTTTTAGAATAATATTGCCTTGAATCCGGCAGCGGAAGTACGCCGATTTATTGCGTTCAAGCAATCACTTCATCCAGGCTCCAGCAGGAAGTCACCTGATCGCTGCGGCTGATCCATTTGCCGTTGGTGTAATCAGGGAACGCCACCGGTGCGGAACCCAGTGCAATGGATTGTTCGGAGAGTGCAGTAACGCTCATCCACGCGGCTATGTCATATACATCGATCGGGCACTGGGTACGATTGCGTACTGCATCAAAAAAAGCTTTCAATGCCAGCGAATCCATTCCGCCGTGACCGCCGATGACCGGATTGTTTTTCCAGATCGGGTGATCGAATTCCGCGTAATAATCTTCCACGCTTTCCCATTTGTGTGAGTAATAGGGGTTTCCGGCGGGGTCGATCAACTCTTCAGTTACGCTGCGATCCTCAATAAAAATGCCGTTGCGTTCTTCCAGCCACAGCCCTCTGGTGCCCTGCACCCGGCAATCGCGGGAATAGGGCCGCGGTAATGATACACTGTGAGTCATTGTAACAGTTTCGCCGTTGGCGCACTTGATGACCGTGGTGATCACATCGCCCTGATTGTAGTACATTCTGCCGCGGCCGGCGGCTTCGGCGGCTTCGGCAAACGCTACAGCTTTGCTGGCGGTACTGGTCAGCGAAAGAAAACGGTTGCCCCGGTTGATCCGCAGTATCTTGGCTATCGGGCCCAGACCGTGCGTGGGGTACAGATCGCCGTTGCGGCAGAAGTTGTGGCGGTCGCGTTCAGTACGGCTGGCAGCGCCGGAGAGCTCGTAGCGCAGATCGTGTTCGTAACCGCACGAGCAGTGGATCAATTCGCCGAAAAGACCTTTCCTGGCAAGGTTCATTGCCAGAAGTTCATTGCGCCCGTAGCAGCAGTTTTCCAGCATCATACAGCCCACGCCGGTACTTTCGGCAGCGTGCACAAGCTGCCAGAGTTCTTCCACGCTGGAGGCTCCGCCCACTTCAATAGCGCAATATTTCCCGGCAGCAAGCGCATCGCGGGCTATGGTCAGGTGCGAGTTCCAGCCGGTGGGAATCAATACAGCCTGCACATTATTGTCCTGCAAAAGCTCTTTATGATTGCGGTATATGGTGGGGAACTTGACCTGATTGCGGGCAAAGATTTCCCGCATTTTTTCAATGGGATTTTCGGCAATGTCGCACAAAGCTGTTACTTCCACTTCTCCGGGCAAGGCAAAAATACTTGCCAGCAGAGTTTCCGCCCGGGGACCAAGCCCGATGATACCGATTTTTACAATATTGCTTTTATCCATAAAATATATCCTTTGAGTTTTTAAATGATCTGCCCCATAATATCTGGAACAGAGCTTTGTTTATATCAATATAATATAGAACTCAAGCAATGAAAAATCAAGCCTTTTTCAATAAATACAAGTAAAATCAGGTAGGTCAAATTGAAATAAAAAATCCATATATTTTTTTATTTTTGAATTTATCGGCAGGTATTTGAAAATCAGGCTTGCATAAAAAAAATCCCGCATTATATTAACGCAAAATACTTGATCGGTTAAGGAGGTTGTATGCAATTTTCTGTTTATAATGCTGAAAATATTCTTTTATGCAATGATTTTTCAGCGATAACTTGCGATATTCTTCAGCAAAGTAAAGGTTCGCTTTACATCAAAACGCAGATCCCCATTGTGGATGTGATATCGGTTTGGACGCCTTCTATGCCGAGCCTCCCCCCAGCCCGGCTGCCCTGGAAAGCGGAGTTTTCCTGCGGCGCAAACACTTCTTACCCTATGTTTGTTTTTCTTGACAGCCGTTATAATGCAGCTTATGCCGTGGGGTTGACCAATGTTATTGACGATTGCCAGTGTTCAGCAAAAATGAATCAGGCCCTTTGCAGTTACGAAATCGTGTTCCACATAGCAGTTACCGCCGAAACCGAACCTTTTGAAATATTTTTTGATGACTCGCATTTGCCCATAGCTGATGTTTTGCAGCTTTACCGCAATAAAATTATGCCGCAACTCCCCGCCTATCCTGCCGGAGCGTGGGAGAGTGTGTACTGCACGTGGTATGCGGTACACGCCGCTGTAACTTGCGAATATTTACGCAACAACGCTGCCGAAGCCGCCCGTCTTGGCTTTGGCACATTTATTGTAGATGATGGATGGTGTTTCAGCGAAAGCAAACGGGTCACTCCGGAAACACTGCCGGACTGGTACCGGGATATCGGCGATTGGCAGCTTTCGGAACAAAAACTCCCGGAAATGAAAAAGATTGTTGCCGAAGCTCAAAAACTGGGTTTGAACTATATGTTCTGGGTGGCACCGTTTTTTGCCGGACGCCGCAGTCGACTTGCAGGTTCAGTCAAGAAATATCTGACCGGACTCCACGAAGGTCAACGCGTTATTGATCCGGAAGATAAGGCTGCTATGGAAGAAGTGACTGCTGATCTTTTGAAAATCCTTGCCGGTATGCAGCTTGACGGCTTGAAGATCGACTTTCTTGATTCAGTTCACCCCGATGTAAACGCTCCCCGCAGCCGCAGTGTCAGAAAATATGTGGAAAATCTGGTAAAGCAGATCCGCAAATATAAACCCGACGCCCTCATTGAGTTTCGCCAGAACTATGCCACACCGGCCAATGCGGCACTGGCAACGGCATTCCGGGCGGGGGATGTACCTTTTGACTACATATACAACTTCAACCGCTGTTTGCAAATCAGATTGCATATGGGCGATAACATTCCAATCCACTCCGACCCGGTCTATTTCAACCGGGCCGAAAGTGTGGAAGCAGTTGGGCGGCACATGATCGCATCATTAGCCGGGGTGCCTATGCTTTCTATGGAGTTGAGAGATATTGACAATAAGCATAAAAAGGTTATTGCCAACTACATAGCGTTCTACAAAAAACACCAATCGGTATTAAATCACGGCAAATGGAGTTTTGAATTCAGGCAGGGCGTGGCAGTTTACGCCAAAGCAACTCTGGACGATGAAAGTGTGATCATTCTTACCGATGAGCTTTTTGCCGGAAAAGCTTTACAGGAATGCTGCGGAAAGGTAACGATACTGAATATGTCAGGAGCCAATATCCCCCTCAACGGCAAAATATTTGATGCTCAAGGCAACGAACTGCCGGATAACCAACTGCCATCCGGCGGCAGGGCAGATTTGAATCGGTAAAAAGCTGAAAACTCAAAATTGTATTTTATACAGATATAAAAAAAGCAGCGATCAAACGACCGCTGCTTTTTGCAACCGCACAACTTATTTGTTGAGAGTGACTTCAAACATACTGCGGATGTGGTTGCCCACGATTTCCGCCGGATGTTTTGCCAACGCTTCGCGGGCAGCCTTGAGGTTGGGTGCGCCATTGCAGGCTTCTTCCAGCCACTTCTTGGCGAATTCGCCCTGTTCGATGCGGCGCAGAGATTCCTTCATACGCGCCTTGAGTTCGTCGTGCGGCAGAATGAACGGGCCGTTGCTGTATTCGCCCCATTCAGCGGTGTTGGAAATAACGGTATTCATCTTCTGGATACCGCCTTCATAAATCAGGTCAACGATCAGCTTGGCTTCGTGGATACATTCAAAGTAAGCCATTTCCGGCGGATAACCACCTTCGATCAGGGTTTCAAAACCGCATTCCATCAGGTCAACCAGACCGCCGCAGATGACGTTCTGTTCGCCGAACAGGTCTTCGTAGGCTTCCTGCTTCATAGTGCATTCCAGCACGCCGGCGCGGGTCAGACCCAGAGCTTTGGCCATAGCCAGAGCCAGGTCGCGGGCTTTGCCGGTGGCATTCTGATGCACGCTGATCAGGCCGGGAACGCCGAAGCCTTCCACAAAGCGGCGGCGCACTTCGGTACCGGGGCTCTTGGGAGCGACCATAATCACGTCAACATCGGCGGGGGGATTGATCACGTCAAAAGCGTAGGCAAAACCGTGAGAGCAGGAGAGAGTCTTGCCCGCGGTAAGACCGGCTTTGATTTCGTTGGCATACACAGTGCCGTGCATTTCATCAGGAAGCAGAATGTGAATAACATCGGCAGCCTTGGAGGCTTCCGCAACGCTCATAACCTGCATACCGTCGCGGGTGGCGGCATCGAAGGATTTGCCGGGACGGATACCGATGATGACCTGTACGCCGCAATCGCGCATACAGAGAGCCTGGTTGCGGCCCTGGGCACCGTAACCGATGATCGCAATAGTCTTGCCCTGCAACGCATCAAAGGTTGCAGCATTGTCGTGGATGATTTCCATAGTTTCTTTCCTTTTATTTTTGCCGGATGTGTGGAAAAACCAAACACCCTGAATTTAAGATGCTTATCGTGGTAAATATAACCCCAATGCAGAAAAATACAAGTTTACACCCGCCTATTTTAATAAAAAAACTTGAAAATGCGTTTTTTCAGTGCTATATTATCTGAAACACGGAATGCGAGTGTAGCAAAACGGTTATGCCCTGGCTTCCCAAGCCAGTCACGCCGGTTCGACTCCGGTCACTCGCTCCATTTTTCTGTTATAATATGGCTTTGCAGGAAATCTGCGGGCCATTTTTTTTATATTGATCAGGCGTAAAAAACGGGCTGCGGCAGATTTTTGCCGCAGCCCGTATCTTTGCTGTCAAGTATCAATGGTGCGAGAAGATCCGTTCCGGCGCGTGGTAGAGTGCCACGCCCAGTTCGTTAGCGCGCTTGATCACATCGGCATCTTTCAGACTGCCGGCGGGCGCAATGATGGCAGTGATTCCGGCGGCGGCGGCAACTTCTACGCCGTCGGCGAAGGGGAAGAATCCGTCGCTTGCCATAACGGCGCCTTTAAGGGTTCCGGTGCCGGTGTATTTCTGGGCAAACTTTGCCACAGCCTGCTCAATGGCACCTACGCGGTCCTGTTCGCCGGTGCCGACAGAAAGAGTCTGACCGTTCTGGGCAATAACCACGCCGTTGGAACGCACGTTCAAATTGACATACCAGGCAAACAGCAGGTCATCAAGCTGCTGTGCGGTAGCAACAACGGTGGAAATCTGGTGACCGCAAGCCTTGTTTTCAGCCTCTGCAACCTTCATATCAGCAGTGCTCTTGAGTGCGGTCAACAGCGGATCGGCGATCACCAGCGAACCATCGGCCAGAACTTTGATAGTCTGGCAGGCGCGTTCATCACCTATATAACGCGGCAGATCTGCCGGATTGCCGCACTGGATGATGCGGATATGTTTGTTGAGTTTATAGGTTTCACCGTCGTTGAAGATATCCAGCACGCCATCGGCATAGGACGGCGCAACTACACATTCGGCAAAAGTACTCATAATTTCACGCGCAGTTTCCGCATCGACTTCGGTATTGAACGCTATAACACTGCCGAACGCGGCGCGGGCATCGGCATCGCGTGCTTTAAGGTAAACGGTTTTGAGCGAATCACCGTCCACGGCAACTGCGGCACCGGAGGGGTTGACGTGCTTCATAACCGCGCAGGCGTTGCGGTCAAAGAATTTTACAATGTTGAGCGCGTATGATATATCTTCCAGATTGGTCTGCGAAAGACCGCTTTTGCCGTTTTTGAGGATCTTCATACCGCCGATGACACCGTTTTCTCCCACCGGACGGTAGTATGCCGCAGTCTGGTGCGGGTTGGTGCCGTAACGCAAGTCAGTGACTTTTTCGTAGGTTTTGCCGGCAATGATCATCTGATCCTGAAAATCACCGAGATTCTGCGAAAGATAACTTGAGCGGCCGAGGCCTTTTTTTTCTTCTGCCATAATAAAACTCCTTGTTTGGTAAAAAAAAGCGTATAAATAATGTACAACTGTTTGCACATTTTGGCAAATGATTGTATTGTGTATTTATGCAATTTTTTATATATAAATATTTATGGAGCATAATATGGAACACAAAGCTCTTTTTATAACCTTTGAAGGCCCCGAAGGTGCCGGCAAAAGTACCCAGATCAAACTGCTGGAAGAATATCTGAAAAGCCGCGGGCGCAAAGTCGTTGTCACCCGTGAACCCGGCGGTACTCCGCTGGCGGAAAACTTCCGCAACATCGTAAAGCATTATCAGGGCGCTGAACCGCTTTATCCGGCAACGGAACTTTTGCTCTTTGAAGCGGCACGCGCCCAACACGTACGGTATGTTATCGAACCGGCTCTGGCTGAAGGAGCTGTGGTGTTGTGTGACCGTTTTGCCGATTCCACTGAAGCCTATCAGGGCGCAGGCAGAGCGCTGGATATGGATTTTCTGCAGCAGCTGAACCGTTTTGCAGTGGGTTCCTGCAGGGTGGATCTGACTCTGGTATTCGATCTGCCTGTGGAAAAAGGTTTGGAACGCGCGGCGGCGCGGGTGGCGCACATCGCCGATCACAATGACCGGCTGGAAGAAGAAAAAATCGATTTTCACCGCCGGGTGCGCGAGTCGTTTCTGAAGATCGCCGAACGCGAACCGGAGCGGGTCAGGGTGCTGGATGCAACTTTGAGTATTGAAGAACTTTTTGAACAGGTCAAAAAGCAGGTGCAGAATGTCTTACCGGGAATTTGAGGAGCGTTTCCCCAATTTGAGTGCCGGCTTGCTCAATGCCGCCAAAAACAATCATCTGGGCGGGGCTTATCTGCTTTACGGTGATGATCCCGCGTGGCGCGAAGCCGGTGCGGCATATATTGCGGCAATGACCGTTTGCGAGTCACCTCTGTTCGGCGGTGAGCCGTGCGGAGAATGCAAGAGCTGCCGCCAGATCGCCGAACACAGTTATGCGGAGATGTTTGAGCTTTCGCCTTCCGGCAAAGCCGGTTTTATCCGCATCGGCGAAGAGTCCGCACCCGAACCGAATACTTTGCGCTGGTTTGTGCAGCAGTTTGAACTTGCCAGTACCAATGCCAGCGGACGCAAGATCGGCATTATCCATAATTGTGATGCTATGAACAGCGAGGCGCAGAACGCTTTTCTTAAAACGCTTGAAGAACCCGATCCCGGCGTAATATTTATATTGCTGACCGGCAATCCGTCGGCGCTGCTTGCCACCACGCGGTCGCGCTGTCAACTGCTGCCGCTGTTGACCAACACTATGAGTTATGATTTTTCCGGAGCAGAAGAGTTGACAAAATTGCTGGGCGAACTGCTTTTCAACTGCGCCGGTGATATTGTAACGGCCTCCAATCTGGCTGATGAAATGCTGGAGCTTACCGGAAAACTTTCCGACGACAGTGCCGCGCGTGCCGATGCCGTCTGGACAAAACGCCTGGAGCAGGCGGGCAATGCTGAAGATAAATCGCTCCTTAAGCGCGTTACCGAGCAGCGTGATAACGCCGCAGCGAGTTATTACCTGATGCTGCGGAAACAGTTTTTGAGTCTGGTGCATACATTCTGCTGTCAGGTGTGGATCTGGAGCGTAAGCGATTCGCTGGATATTCTGAACAACCGTGAACTGTTCGATAATATTGAATTGCCGGAAAAGCCGGATAAAGCGATTGCCGGACGCGCATTGAATGAAGCGGAAAAACTGCTTTACCGTCTGCGTTTTCAGGTTGATGAAAAACTGGCGATCCGTTCTTTTGCAGTAAATACTGCCTGCGGAGAGTAAGCAATACTCTTGATGTAAACTCAAGAGTAAAACGGCGCGGATTTATACAGATAAACCTGGCTTTTATCAGTTTTTATCGCTGTTTTTGGGGTCGAGTATGTCGCGCAGGGCATCGCCGAGCAGATTCAGATTCAGCACCAGTACAAACATAAATATGGTGGCGGCAGCTACTTCCCACCATACCCCGCGCCAGAGCCGTTCCTGACCGTCGGAGATCATCACTCCCCAGCTGGGGGCGGATTGTACACCAAGCCCGAGATAGCTTACCAGTACTTCGGTCATAACCGCATAAGCAAAGCGCAATGTAAAATAGATTATCACCAGATGCATAATATTCGGCAGAATGTGGCGGAACAGTATCACTGTATCGCTTACTCCTGCTACACGGGATGCCTGAACAAAAGTGTGGTTCCGGAGTTTCATTGTTTCCGCCCGCGCCACCCGGCAGAGCGATACCCACCCGGTAAGCCCGATCGCCAGATAGACTGCCAGCATCCCCGGTTCACAATGCAGCATTGCTGCTGATATTTTCAGCGGCGCAGTCAATGCCGGCGAGAGGTAATCTTTGGTGAAAAGCAGCGCAAATGCCAGAATAAAAAGCAGTGTCGGCATTGCCGCAAAAGTGCTGTAAAACCACGATATGATACTGTCGGTTTTTCCGCCGTAAAAGCCCGAAAGCATTCCCAGCGTCACCCCGATAGCCGCAGCGATAAGTGCGGCAATGACCCCGACTTTTACCGCTGTGGCAATGCCGCCGACTGCCCGCAGAAAGCAGTCGCGCCCCAGATAATCCGTACCCAGCCAGTGCTCCGCAGAGGGTTCCAGAAATGCTTCTTGCGGATTTTCAAGTGCAAAAACCGGAATTATGCCGGTCTGTTCGCAGATAATGGTGTAAACTTCCACCCCCAATGCAGCAAGTATATAAAGCGCAACTACGCTGAACGACAGCAGTGCTGTTTTGTTGTGTATCAGCTTGTGCCGGAAATTCTGCTGCCGGGGTATATTAATCATTGTTCCTGCTTTTCCGCTTGTTTATGATGTTTGAGCCGGGTCAGGTGGATCTGCAGCAACCCGATCTCCGAAGGTGTTACACCGTCAAGCCGCGATGCCTGTGCCAGCGTGGATGGAGCCGCTTTGATCAGTTTGGCACGCGATTCATTGCGCAGTCCGGGAATGGTGTTGTAGTCAAAATCCGCCGGGATTTTCCAGAGTTCGAGTTTCTGCAGTCGCTTGATCGAATCGCTTTCGCGTTCCAGATAGCCGTCGTAATGCGCGGTGATCGCCAGACCCTGCAGAACTCTTTCGCGCTCCGGAGCATTGTCCAGAAATGCCAGCGCTTCAGCGGGACAGGGCAGCGGGGCGGAGGTATCAAATTCGCCGCCGTAACTCTTGAACCACTGCAGGATGCTTTTACCTTTATATACAGTATTGCGGGCAGTTTCCAGAGTTTGTTCCGCGAGATCGCGGTAGGCTGCAAACTGTTGATATTTGTTTTCCGGCAGCAGCCCCAGATCGTGGGCGAATTCACACAGCCGCAAATCGGCATTGTCCTGCCGCAAATGCAACCGGTATTCGGCACGGCTGGTGAAAAGGCGGTATGGTTCCACGATCTCTTTGCTGATCAGGTCGTCGATCATTACGCCGATATAGCTTTTGTCGCGCGGAAATTCCACCGGTTCCCGCCCCGCAGCCAGCAGTGCGGCGTTGCAGCCGGCAACCAGCCCCTGACCGGCTGCTTCTTCGTAACCGCTGGTGCCGTTGATCTGACCGGCGGTGAAAAAGTTTTCCCAGTAACGGCTGCGCAGAGTGCGTTCGGTCTGATCGGGGAAAACAAAATCGTATTCAATGGCATAAGCATAGCGCGATATGACCGCATTTTCAAAACCCGGCAGAGTTTTGATCATCATTTCCTGGATACGCGGCGGCAGGCTGGTGGAAAAACCGTTGATGTAGTATTCGCCGGTGAATTCCCCTTCCGGCTCCAGAAAGAGCAAATGCCGCTCGTGGTGGGCAAAACGCACCACTTTATCTTCAAAACTCGGGCAGTAACGCGCCCCGATGCCTTCGATTTTGCCCTGATACAACGGCGCCTGTTCCAGATTGGCGCGCACGATTTCGGCAGTTTTGTTGTTGGTATAAACCATATAGCAGGGCATTTCGCGCTCTCTGGTACGCGGTATGGGCAGCTGCGTATTGAGATTCCCCCAGTAGCTGAAGTGGTTTCCCTGCGGTTCTGCCGGCTGCAGATCCATATTGGAAAAATCAATGGTTTTCTGCAATATGCGCGACGGCGTACCGGTTTTGAGTCTGCCCAGCCGGAGTTTGAGCGTATTTTCCAGGGCATTGCTCATTGCCGATGCCGCAGCATCGCCCACGCGCCCGCCGGGAAAATCCTGCAAACCGAAGTGCAGTTTGCCGCGCAGAAATGTTCCGGAAGAAAGCACCACGCTTTTACAGGGTATGGTCATACCGAACTGGGTTTTTACGCCGGTGATGCGGCGGGATTTTGCATCGACTTCAAAATCCACGGCTTCGCTTTGCAGTATATCCAGATTCGGGGTGATTTCCAGCAGAAATTTCATACCGCGCTGATAGCACACTTTGTCGCACTGCGCACGCGGACTGCGTACCGCCGGACCTTTGCCGCGGTTGAGCAAGCGGAACTGGATGGAGGCCGCATCGGTGACAAAGCCCTGCGCCCCGCCGCAGGCATCGATTTCGCGCACTACCTGACCTTTGCCCACGCCGCCGATTGCCGGATTGCAGCTCATCTGGGCGATGTGATCCATATTCAGCGTAATCAGCAGGGTCGATGCGCCCAACCGTGCGGCGGCAAAAGCCGCTTCGCATCCGGCGTGGCCGGCACCGATTACAATACAATCATAACTTTTCACAATATAATCCTCTAAATAATAAAAACTTCAGACATAATATACAACAAAAAAAGAGTTTTTCAATCTGCCGATGCATCCGGATGATTTATTTCGGATAAAAAACGAAAAAAAAACCGATTCAGGGACTTGACAAAATAATTTTTTTGTGTTATACTGATAACAGCGAACATTATAACTTCGGATGTATTTATGTTTAGAAAACAGATAGAACGCACGGATCTGCGTGCAGTCAAACAACTTTCAAGCAGCTGCGGCAAAAGTTGTTATGTCTGTTTTTTAAGTAACCGCTGTGCTGCGGCAATTCCTCAATACCCTTCTGATCTCTGATTCTTTGTACATTTCCGGGAGTTTTGAGACTCCCGTACAGTATCAAACTATCAACAATTATGTACAGGGAATTTATATTATGGCTTATCTCATTGAGGCTGAAGCAGTAAAACGTATTGCACAGGTACGCGAAATCCTTGATGCCGGAAATCTTGATCTGGCTCTTATCTATTATGATGAATTCAACATTGGCAACGGCTGGTATCTTACCGGCTGGTGTCCGCAGTTTGAAAGCGGTGCGGTGCTGGTGCCGCGCAACGGTGAACCGCTGTTGCTTGGCGGTCCGGAAAGTGAACCCTTTGCCAAGCAGGACAGCGCAATTAAAAACACCCGTAATTTTCCGGTTTTTATGGTTCCGGATGAAGAATATCCCAACGCCACGATTCTGGATTTTCCCCGGCTTTTTGCTGAACTCAACAGCACGATAGGTAAAGTGCGCCGGGTCGGTATTGTCGGCGGAGACCGTATGCCGCACGCCTGTTATCAGGGTATTGCAGAAGGTTTTACCGGGGCTGAACTTGTGGATATAAGTGATGAATTTCTGCGTTTGCGTCACTTTAAAAGTGCGTGGGAAGCCGAGCAGATCGGCAAAGCCTTCACACTGGCGGATCACGCTTTCAGGGCTATGAAAGATGCCGTGAAGACCGGTGTCAGCGAAATCGAGATCGCAGCTGCCGGTGAATATGCTGTCCGCAGCCGTGGAGCCAACAGTTTCGGCTTTTCTGCCATTGTCGGCAGCGGCAAACGCGCCAACGCTGTGGTTCCCACCGCCAGCAGCAAGAAACTGGAAGATGGTGAACTGGTAATGCTTGGTCTTTCGCCTAAATGGCAGGGCTATGCCGGGGTGTTCGGCGATACGGTGCCTGCCAACGGTGTGTACTCGGCGCGTCAGAAAGATTGCATAAATCATCTGCGCGAAACATTCCGTTTGACCAAGTCTATGCTGCAAGTCGGCAAATCGGGCAGGGAGATCGATGTGCCGGGACGCGAATATTTTGCCAAACACGGATTGCTGCCCTATCTGGTATGCCCGTTTGCCCATACCATCGGCTTGCAGGAAGCGGAAGCACCTTTCTTCGGTCCGAACAGCGATGATGTGCTGGTGCCGGGGATGACGGTTTGCGTGGATGTAAGTTTCTTCGGTCATCCGGAATTTCACGGAGCAAGAATCGAAACTGGTTATCTTATTACCGAAAACGGCCCCGTGCCTTTCAGTCCTGAATTGGATGCTTTGCATACATCGGAACTCAAGTAATATTTGTATTGCAGATTCATTGCAAGGGGGATTGTATAGATCCCTCCCCTGCAATGAGCTGTTCTCTGGCGCTGTTTTTGTAAAAAAAACGCAGCAGGGATGAAACAATAAATCCTGGAAAATCAACTCTGAACCAAAGACAATGATTTATTCAAAGAGGAAATTATTATGAAAAAATCCGCTTGCAAGCGGGTGAAGACAGATACCTTCACCCTGATAGAACTTCTGGTTGTAATAGCCATTATCGCTATATTGGCGGCAATGCTGCTGCCGGCGCTTTCCGCAGCGCGTAATGCAGCAAAAAGTTCCAACTGTACGGGGAATCTCAAGCAGCTTGGTTTGGCATCTGTTATGTACACCGGCGACAATAACGATCACCTGCTGCCGGGAACCGACAGGTACAACGGCGGGAGTCCGGGGATACCGTGGGGCGGCTTGATTCTGACTTATATCAGCGAAGAACTCCCCTCCAACTGGGATGGCACCTGGTGGTCGATCAACCAAATGAATATCGGAGTGTTCAAGTGTCCGGCACAGGGACCGCCGCAAGGGGCGAATAATGATTATGTAGGCTACACAATCAATGCTCTTTATACCCAGTCGGCGGCTTGGAGCACGCCTATACGCACGCTGCCGGGAGCAATGGACCGTTTTGCCCAGAAAGCATCTTCCGGTTTTGCCCCCGGCCCGGAAGATGCGTGGTTCTTTGCCGATAACAACTTTGATGTGGTTGTAACCAACAACAATACGATTTCCAACGCCTGGCTGGTCAGCGGTTCAACATCCAAGATCAACGACGGCAGCCGTCACAGCAAAACAGTGAACTTTGTTGCCATAGCAGGGAATGTGGTCAGTGGAATCGCGCCTGTTGTCAAATGGGGCAACGCCAACAATTACGGTTGGCAATTGCCCAAAAAATACAGTGTAAACAACGAATACGAATAATTACAGCAAAACAGTTTTTCAATCTGTCCGGAGTTCCGGAGGATTTGTTCCGGAGGAAAAGTTCTTGAAAAACTCTTTTGCTGCTTCTTGACAAAACGGTTGTTCTGTGTTATGGTAGAATCTGCAGCGGTAAAATGCTGAAGAAAGATGTTGACTGTACAAACTGTTGAAATATCATAAAAAAGGAGTTGATCTTTATGAAAAAAAGCTTTTTGAGTACAGTTCTGGCTTGTGCCGGAACTGCCGCTGTAATGGCGGCACCGCCCCCGGTCGAACGGGTATTGTATGTTGACTTTGAAAAGAGTAACGGCAGTTTGAGTGCGTGGCCGCGCAAATTTGCCGCCTCCGGCAAGTTGCTCAAGGGGGATGCCGCAAGCGGAGTGCAGGCGTTTGCGGTTACACCCAATGGCAACAGCGGTTCGTTTTATTTCGGCTATCCATCGCACCTTTACAACGGATTCCGCACCGGTGTGCCGGGAGTGTTGAATCTTTCGTTCAATGTCAAAACCACTTCCAACGCAGTAAAAATGACCGGAGCGGTAAATGCCGGCAAAAAAGGCAAAGGCAACGCCAGCAACGGTTCCACTGCATTTACTGTACCGGCTTCGAGTGATAAATACCGCAAATTTTTCACCAATGTGTTTCTGCCTGACGAAACTTACAATGCCCAGATCGTACTCGGATTCAAGGGCAGTGAAGGTTCGGTGCTGATGGACGATTTGCGCGTAGCCTACACTCCGGATAAACTGGTTGTGCCGGTGAGCAAGTGGAACGGCAAACTTACTCTGCCGCTGAAAGATAATTTCTGGAACCCGCGCTGGAAAATGTACGGCTTTTATGCTATGACCCGGCCTTCCAGTCTGGACACGGCAATGCAAGTTGCTGCTGACAGTCAGGGGCTTTACTTCGCTTTTATCAACCCCGATGATCCCGCACTGCTCAAGGCAGGAGAAAAAAACGCCGATGCTCCGGTTTGGAATGACGATTGCAACGAAGTGTTTCTTTTCAGTCCTGCACAGAATGGCGGCTGGCAGTTTGCTGTGAACAGCAACGGAACCAAAAGTGACCTCAAACTTTATCAGCGTGTCCCCGGCGACCCCTGGCGTGGTGACATCAAGTGGAACGGTCAATGGTCAGCAACAGCAGTGAAAAACAATGATAACTGGGAAACCCGGTTCTTTATTCCCTGGACGACACTGGGGATAACCGACAGCAAAAATGTTGACCTGAAGTTCAATTTTACCCGTCAGTCCAAGGTTATCGGCGAAAACAGCTCCTACAACTGCGGCAACTCCGGTTTTTCTGATATCAACAATTTTGGTAATCTGACAGTAAAGGATGGCGTTATCACTATCAAACGTATGCGTTCGACAAGCAGGATCGCTTATACGGTCAAACGCGGCACTCCGGCGGAAAAACTGCTGAAAAAGACTGATAAACCGCCCTATATCTCCAACTTCTGGGCAAGCTACTACTACCCGACTACTTTCGGCAAGGCGATCTTGAACAAATACCCGCGCGCCGTGCTGGATGAGTACCAGGAAGAGATGATCCGTGCCATTGGAGAAAGCGGCAGTGCCGGTCCGCAGTACCCCTGGTCATCCAAATTGGTCAAAGGCGGCATTGATTCTATGGAAAAGTATCAGGCAAAATACGGCAGAGGGATGCTGTTTGCTATGTTCAACAGCGATATCGGCCGCGCTGCCCGCCGTAACGGAGCCAAACTGCTCTATCTGGGCAATGACCACGCAGTTGACCCCACCGATCCGGTGTATGTACAGGCTGGGGTGAACTTTATTGAAAGTTATGCCAGAGGCAAAAACTTTTCGCGCATTGTCAAAAATACCCACGTTCTGCGCGGACTGGACGAGCCGACCAATTATTCCGGTCACGCCTACAACCGCAAGCATAACACCGGCAATGTGGAACATCTGGATAAGATCGATGCTGAAATCAAAGCCAGATACGGTGCCGGAAAATATGGACTGCCGGATTTCGGCGGCGCTGCCAATGATAAAAACTTCCTGTGCAATATAGCCTTTTACCGCTACTGGAATGATATTTACCGCAAGAGTATGGAAACCTGGACTGCGGTAGTCCGGAAACATTTCCCCGGAGTAATCTGGCACGTGACCAATGCCAATACTGTCAGCGCCCAGTCGATGCTGGATATGGCTCTGTGTGACGGGTTGGGGGATGAAGTCAGCTGTGACCCATACCCCACGAGTACCAAAGCTCTGTACGGTATTGAGCGTGCGCTTTATCACACCGGTTACAGTACAAAGATCGTGCACGATCTCACTCCTGAAACCCGCACGCAGGCTATCCTGCAGGGATTTGTCTATCACGGCGGCAAACCTTCGGTCGATGATATGCGCGAATGGGCAAGCCAGGCAATCAAAAACGGCGCCAAAACTGTGGAATGGTATATATCGGGAGATGTGTTGAGCTCATTCTTTAAAGAATATACCGGATTACTCAATATCATCCGTCAGATCAACTCGCTTAAAGCTGAACTGCCGCTTAACGAAAATCCGGTCAGCGGTATATGGTACAGCAATTTCGATGTCTGGGCGCGGAGCGATAATGCCACGCACAGTGCATACTCAATTTACAGTATTCTCGGTGAAGCACTGCGCAGCGATTTCCGTTTTGTCAGCGATACGCTTGCCAGACTCAACAAGGCGCGGTTGAACGAACTTAAAGTTATCTATGTTCCGCAGCTCTCGTTTGTTGATAAAGCCACTGCTGAAACTTTGACCAAATGGGTGAAAGACGGCGGCAGACTGGTGATTTTTGACCCTGAATTTATGCGCCTTAATATCGACGGTACTCCGGAAAAGGCCCGCAATGAACTCATCGGTGTAAAGTGGCCGCTTGCCAGACGCAAACTTATGCAGCGCAAGATCCTCTGGCAGGGAAAAGTTCTGAAAGTTACCGAACAGCGCAACGCTCCTGAATACAGCGCTGAATATCCGGTAGCCGCTTTCGATATGAGTGTGCCTGCTGATGCCAGGATCATTGCTGTTTATCCTGATGGCAAACCTGCTGCTTTTGAACGCAAAGCAGGCAAAGGTTCGGTAGTCTATTTTGCCGTACAGCCTTTCGGCAGTTCAATGCTGGCTGCAGCTCCCGGCGCGTGGAAAGATTTCTTCGGCGCTGAAGCAAAGCGTGCCGGAGAAAAAATCAATGTTGCCCGCTGGGATTTCCTGCTGCCCCCGGCAGAAAATATTGTAAAACTTTCTCCGCTGCCGTAACCTGAAAAAGAGGCGTAAGATATTATGAGAGACCTTTTGAGCCTCTCATAATATCTTTTTTGGTGTTTGCCGAACAATACTATTGTGCAGTCTGCCGGCTGCAGATATGATTTATAAGCAGCTTGCGCAGCCAGGTCAGCAAAAGCGAATCTCCCCGGTATTCGTGGAGTTTTTCGTACGCTTTTTCCAGAACTTCCTGCACGGCATTTTCTGCCAGATGCGGCTGTTCGGTTATTGCCAACGCAGTTGAATACAGCTGCGGGTAGTAGCGGCTGGATATTTCATCAAATGCCGCTTTGTCTCCGGAGTTGAACAAATTAAGCAACTCCTCCTCGGTGTGTAAACTGTACATAAAATTGCCGTTTCTGGGTGACGGATTTAAAACAACACTAAATATTGGATATCTCCAACAGGCAAAATGTTCTACTAAAAACTCAAAAAACGCAAATTTTTTTCATTTTTTTTCATTTTTTTTCAAAATTTTGCCTTTTTGGGGCATTATACCGGCTTTTTAAACGCGGAAAGTCACATTTTGCCGGCGCGGATCGGAAATGGAAAAAATCCGGAAAAAAATAGCGATATTTTTGGTATTTGACAGTTTTGGGTGTATAGTATAGCTCCGGTTTAACACCCGGAATGTGTGAAACGTTAACAACCAAACACCCGGGCAGACTGAAAAACAGATCAAAAGAGAGTCTGCTGCAACACAAGGAAAGGAAGTGCAAGATGGGTAAAATCACGATTCACGATCTTATGGAAGCCGGTTGCCACTTTGGCCACCAGACCCGCCGCTGGAACCCCAAAATGAAGGAATATGTCTATGGTGCCCGCAATGGTATCAGCATCATTGATCTGACCAAGACGATGCGCCAGCTGGCGAACGCCTGCAACTTCCTGGGTAACGTTGTTGCCAAGGGTGGGGATATCCTTTTTGTCGGTACCAAGCGTCAGGCGCAGGAAATCATCCGCGCATTGGCTGCTGAAACCGGTATGTACTATGTTGCCGAACGCTGGATGGGTGGTATGCTTACTAATAATGTCACCATCCGCAAGAGCATTGCCAAGATGGTCGAATCCGATAAGCTGCTGGCTGATGAAGAAGCCACTGCCAAGCTCAAGAAAAAGGAAATCGTTCTGCTGACCCGCGATAATCAGAAACTGCACAGCAACCTCGACGGTATTGCTGAAATGAAGAAACTGCCCGCCGCGATGTTCGTTATTGACGTCTGCCACGACGATATTGCTGTGCGTGAAGCTGCCAAGCTGAACATTCCGATTGTTGCTATTTGCGATACCAACGCCGATCCGGATCTGATTGATTATCCGATCGTTGCCAACGATGATGCTGTCAAGAGTCTGCAGGTCATCACCGAAGTTGTCCGCGATGCCATTATGACCGCCAAGGAAGTCTATAACAAGAGCGTTGTGGAAGCTGAAACCGCCAAAGGCGCTGCTGAAAAGATCGCTGCCGAAGCTGATGCCGAAGCCGAAGCCGCTCCCAAAGCCCGCCGTCCCCGCAAGGCCGCTGCCGAAGGCGAAGCCAAAGCCAAGCGCGCTCCGCGCAAAAAAGCTGCTCCCAAGGCAGAAGAAGCTCCGGCTGCTGAAGCCAAGGCTGAATAATTTTTTGAGTACAAGAGATTTTTTAGGAGATACATATAATGATTACTGCTGATGTTGTGAAGAAGCTCCGCGATATGACCGGTGCCGGTATGATGGATTGCAAACGCGCTTTGACCGAAGCCAATGGCGATATGGATAAAGCTGTTGATGTCCTGCGTAAGTCTGGTGCTGCCAAGGCTGAAAAGAAATCCGGCCGCGCTACTAAAGAAGGTAAAGTTGCCTGCATGGTCAATGGCAATGTTGCTGCTATGGTTGAAGTTTTGTGCGAAACTGACTTTGTTGCCAAGACTGACAAATTCAATGCT
>JAZNBV010000023.1:0-2660 GCA_045587205.1 Victivallaceae bacterium | reverse complement strand
GAAAAAACCTTTTTGAAAAAAGGTTCTTTCCCCCACCTTGTCCCGCCATAGCCTTTGGCGACGGCGGAACCCCATTTCTTGGCACGGCGTAATGAAATGAAGTCGGCTCCAAAAAACTTTCGCCGGGATTGCTTTTATTGTTTCAATAAAAGCAATCCCAACTTGTTTATTATAAGTAAATTACAATATTTTTTTTCTGTAAAAAATCACCCTATTGCAAGAAAAAAACTAAAATACTCTGCTGCGGTTTGATAATATAAAAAAATGAAGTTGTTACAAACTTTTTTGAAGTTTTGTAACAACCTCATATACACAAATAAAAAAATCAATGACCGACAGTAACTTCCGGCAGCGGAAGTTTCACCCAGCCGTGGTGATAAACGGCTTTGCCTTCGCTGTTCCACAAAACTTCAAAGTCGGTTTTTATATCGCTTATATCACTTAAACGCGCCGGATCGTCGCTGAAAAGCTGCGAGGTTTGGACCGCCTGACGAACCGCGGCAAGATACTCAAGATCGTCGGTGGAAAAGTGCCATACCCCATCATCTTTCAGCACCCGGTGGATATGAGTCATAAAGTTTGAACTCAACAAACGGTTGTCGCTGTGGCGGTCTTTGGGCCACGGATCAGGACAGAGTATATGGATTCTGTCCAGCGTGCGGTCGGGCAGGAGCCGGGCGGTAAGCATCCGGGCTTCAGCTTTCAGCACCCGCATATTTTCCACGCCTTCGCGCTGGTTGCGCTTTACAAGTTTACGCAATCTGCCTGAAAGCACATCTGCCGCCATAATCAAACGCTCCGGATGGCGTTTTGCCAGTTCGGTTGTAAATGAACCTTTGCCGCAGCCGAGATCCAGTTCAATGCCTTCAAAGGCACCGAATTCTTCAGAAAGCGCCTCCGGCAGCTGCCAAACCTGACTCAAATTGTAAATAAATGCATCTAAAAGTGCAGAATCTTTAAGTTTAGTCATAAAAATCTACTTTCAGGGGTTTTAATTCCGTGAAAAATGGTGTATATTATATAGAGTGAGTTGTTTTTTATATAAATAATTTACAGCAAGATTGATTTTTTTCCAGTAATCCGGAGATTTTTTGTGAAAAAGAGTGTGCTTTTTGTCTGCACCGGCAACAGCTGCCGCAGTCCGTTGGCTGAAGTGTTGTTCAATAAACGCGTTGCAGAACGGAACCTGAAAGAGTTCACTGCAAGTTCAGCAGGTATTTGCGCTGCAGCCGGTGGAAGTGCGTCAGTGCAGTCGCGCACAGTGGCAAAAGAAAATGGTGCCGATCTGGAAAAATTTGTATCGCGGCAGATCACGCTGGAAATGATAAACAATTCTGATCTGATCATCGGTATGAGTCAATCGCATTGCCAGTGTATAGCCACTGCAGTGCCGTCGGCAGCGGATAAACTGCGTACGCTTTTGAGTTACGATAAAGGCGGCGATGTAGCCGATCCTTACGGCGGCAGCGTGGAACTTTACCGGCAGACTTTTGCGGAAATGGTTCCGGCAATAGAAAATTTGATAAATGAACTTGAAAAAATTAATTGAATATCAACCATAAAACTTTCAACAAGAGGTAAAAAAATGAGTTATTCGATTCAAGACTTCGCTGGCAAGAGTTCACCGCTGACCATTGCAATCGGCTCTGATCACGGCGGGTTTGAAATCAAACAGAGTCTTGTCAAGAAATTGGCGGAAAACAACATCAATGTAGTTGACTGCGGTGCTTTTGTGCTGGATAATAATGACGATTATCCGGTATTTGCCGCGGCTGTTGCCGGTAAAATTTCCCGCAATGAAGCCGATGCCGGTGTTCTGATCTGCCGTTCCGGACTGGGTATGGCGATTGCTGCCAACCGTTTCCACGGCGTGCGTGCTGTGGTGTGCAATGATGCTGCTACGGCAATATTGTCGCGCAAGCACAATTGCGCCAACACAGTAGTGCTTGGCGGCGATACTGTTGATGTTGAAGGCTGCTGGAATATCATCAATGCATTTCTGACCACTGCATTCAATGGTGAAGAACGCCACACCCGCCGTTTGAACAATCTGGAAAAAGCCACTTATGATGATATAGCTGCCATTCGCAATTCCGACCCGGAAATAGCCAATATCATCGATAAAGAAGCTGTCCGTCAGGCTGACGGTATTGAATTGATCGCTTCCGAAAACTTTGCCAGTTGTGCTGTGCGCGCCGCGCAGGGTTCGGTCCTGACCAATAAATATGCCGAAGGTTATCCGGGCAAACGCTACTACAATGGCTGTGAATTCATTGATGAAATTGAAAGTCTTGCCATTGAACGCGCCTGCAAACTTTTCGGTGCCGAAGCCGCAAACGTTCAGCCGCACTCCGGCAGTTCTGCAAATCAGGCGGTCTATATGGCGCTGGTCAATCCCGGCGACACTGTGCTTTCTATGAGTCTGGATCACGGTGGGCACCTGACTCACGGTCACCCGCTGAACTTCTCCGGTAAACTCTACAATATTGTTCCGTACGGTGTCAACCGCGAAACTGAAATGATCGACTACGATGAAATCGAACGCCTGGCACTTGAACACAAGCCGCAGATGCTGCTCGCCGGTGCCAGTGCTTATCCGCGGATCATCGATTTCCCGCGTCTGCGCGAAATTGCCGACAAAGTCGGCGCCAAACTCTTTG
>JAZNBV010000022.1:0-14325 GCA_045587205.1 Victivallaceae bacterium | reverse complement strand
CTTATTCATGTGGAAATGCGTAAATACTACGGCCGTTATCAGAAAGAACGTGCCAAGATGGAAAGCCGCACCCGCCTGATGAACGCCGACGAATGGATCGAAATGCTCCTGCGTCTGCGTAACAGCACCAGCTTGATGGTTTACTGCATGGGTAACGAAATCGACCATCCCGGACGGAATCCGATCTGTCAGGAATTCTACGATATGACCCACAAGTACGACCCCACGCGTTTCTTCCTGGATACCTGCAGTCGCGGCGAATTCGACCGCAACAGCGTTGACCTCGACGTTCAGCACATGAGCTACTTCTATCCATGGGGCCACAGCTACAATATGTTTGAAAATCCCCAGAACTGGATCATTTCCGGTTCCGCTTCCGGTATTCCGATGATCGAAAAGAATGCCGATGACGATGAAGACTGGAAGATCGCCCGCAAAGTTCCGAGCCGCCGTCCGGTGCTGGCGCACGAAATCTGCCACTATGCCGGTCTGCGCGATCTGGATGCCCTGGAAGGTAAATTCGACAAGTACTGCCCGGATAAGAAACCGTGGTGGATCGGCGAACTCAAAAAGCTCATCAAGCTCAAGGGTTTCAGCAAAAAAGATTATGAACTTATGAAGAAAGCCTCCGACCGCTTCCAGTTCCTGAGCTGGAAACTGGGGCTGGAAGCATCGCGCCGCAGCAAGATCCTCAGCGGCTACCACTTCCTGCAGTTCTGCGACACTGACCGTTACGAAAACAGCAACGGTATCGTTGACTGCTTTGATGACAAAAAAGGCATCGATGATGTGGCTTTCCGCAAGTTCAACGGCGACACCGTACTGCTTGCCGATATGCCCAAACGCGTCTTCTTTGAAGGCAGCAAGGTGCTGATCCCGGCATCGGTATCGCACTTTTCAGCAGAACTTGCCGGCGAAATGGTTTTCCGTTTCACCCTCAAAAACACCAAGGGCGAAACTGTCTTTACCGGCGAACTGCCGAACATCAATCTGACCGAACGCGGCCGTCACGACATCTGCGAAGTAACGCTCAAGTTTCCCAAGACCGGCAAACCGCAGGCATACAGTCTGGTCTTTGAGCTGATCAATGAAAAGGGCGAAGTTGCCGTGGACAATGCCTGGAACCTCTGGGCATTCCCGGATAAAGCCGCCGCGCTGCCGAAGATGGAAGTCAATATGGATCTGGCGGAAGTTGCCCCCACCGTGCGTTATCCGCAGCTGGTGCAGAACGACAATGCCAAACTGATGATTGCCAACCGCTTCAGCAAAAAGCTGATCGATCACCTTGCCGAAGGCGGCGATGCGTGGGTTATGTACCGCGTGCCGGTCACCCGCGACCGCAAAGTCCGCGCTCCCAAAGAAAAATACTACCTCCCGGCAGTCTGGGAACGCTTCAAGGCAATCATCTGGGACCGCGGCCACAACTCGGGTGCCTTTATGCGTAAATCCGGCGCTCTGGCAGGTTTCCCCAACGACGGCTTTGTTGATATGCAGTTTGCCAATCTGATCAACGACTCCGACAAGATCATCCTCGATGATTTCCCGGTCAAAGTCGCCCCCATTATGGAAGGCGTTGACCGCGCGGTGCGTGACCGTTTTGATGTTTACAATTTCCAGCTTTCCGAACTCCAGCCGGCTTACACAATGCGTAAGTTTGCTTATATGATGGAACTCAAGGTCGGCAAAGGCCGCCTGTTCGTGACCGCGTTCAACTTTACCGGTTTGAACAATAACGATCCCGAAACTGTCGGTATGTTTGAATCCATTATGCGTTATCTTGCCAGCAGCAAGTTCGCGCCCAAAACGGAAATTTCCGCCAAAAAGCTCGCCAGCTATCTGTTGGCAAAGGGCCGCGGTCCGATCGTCAAAGAACGCCGTATGACCCAGTACTGGCAGTTGGATGAAGAGCCGCTGGAATCCCGTAAATATTGGGAAGAAGCACTCAAATATATCGGTGAAGAAGTCAAGGAAGAAGATGTCTGGATGAAGCGCCAGGCGAATAAACTCTCTACCGAAGACGAAAAAGAAAACAAGTAACCGGTATATTTTTACGGTTCTCCGTCCCCGCAGACGGAGAGCCGTTCCGGAATGATTGAGTTTAATCAACCGTTCCGGAACGGTTTTAATAAACAAGGATAATCAGGCAATGCGTTTCCGGCCCTGTATAGATTTGCACAACAATCAGGTCAAACAGATCGTCGGCGGCTCGCTCCGTGATGACGGTGTGGGCTTGAAGACTAATTTTGAATCCGAATACGATTCAGCGCACTATGCAAAAATGTATCAGCGCGATAATCTCCGCGGCGGACACGTCATAATGCTGGGTCCCGGCAATGAGGAAGCCGCGTTGCTGGCATTGAAGAGTTATCCCGGCGGGCTGCAATTAGGTGGCGGCATCAATCCGGATAACGCTCGTAAATACCTGGATGCCGGAGCAGCAGGGGTAATTGTGACCAGTTATCTTATTGCCGGCGGCAGCATCTCTTTTGAACGGTTGGAAAACCTTATGAAGGCAGTCAGACCGGAAGAGTTGATAATCGATTTGAGCTGCCGCAAAACTGCTGACGGCAGATATCTGGTGGTTTACGACCGCTGGCAGAAGTTTACCGATCTGGAAGTAAATCGCAGTACACTGGAAAAACTCGGTCAATACTGCTGTGAATTCCTTATCCACGCGGTGGATATGGAAGGTAAGATGTCCGGGGTGGACGGCGATCTGACCGAAATGTTGAGCAATGATTCTCCGGTAAAATGCGTTTATGCCGGCGGCATAAGTTCTTACAATGATATAGAGTTGATCCGCACCCGCGGCAAAGGCAGGATCGATTACACTGTCGGCAGTGCATTGGATATTTTCGGCGGGCATTTGAGTTATACAGAACTGGTCAAGCACAATTCTGCCAGGGAATAACGCTATGAACAGCTGGGAGTTTGAACTGGATATCCTTCAGGCTGTCGTTATTGCGTTTATACAGATCACAGCCGTAGTACATATACTTATCAGCAAGCAGAACAATCCGTCGCAGGCGGCATTCTGGCTGCTTTTGGTTACACTTCTGCCCGGTATCGGATTGATTTGCTATCTCTTTTTCGGCATAACATTTTTTGAACACGTCAGCAACGCCATTGCCCGCAGCCGCAGTATGCTGAACAATTCATCAAAACCGCAGTTTGAAGCATTTGCCGGTTTGCAGCGTTCACTCAAGGATTTTCAAATCTCTGCGGAGTATTCACAAACACCCCGTATGCAGTTGTTTGACCGGCTGTTTCCGGAACACCCCGCCTTGCAGGGCAACACATTGGAAATGCTCAAAGACGGCATAATGGTCTATCCAAGAATGCTCGAAGATATAAAATCGGCACAAAGCACCATCCGCCTGCAGTCATTTATCCTCAACAGCGATGAGGTGGGACAGAAGTTTATGGATGCTCTGGCGGAGCGTGCTGCTGCCGGTGTGGATGTAAAGGTACTGTTTGACAGCGTAGGGAGTTTCAAAAGTTATTTTTCTCAATATTTCCGCAAAAAACTGCGCCGCAGCCGGAAAAACTTCAGGATCAAATCATTTTCGCCGGTCAATGTACTTGCGCCGTGGAAATTCCAGCTGCGCAACCACCGCAAACTGCTGGTGGTAGATGGCAAAGTAGCCTATGTGGGCGGAATCAATATTTCATCGGAAAACACCCGGATAGACCGGATTCCGCCACAGCGTTATATACACGATCTGCATTGCCGGATCACCGGCCCGGCGGTGGCACAGTTCACCTTGAGTTTTCTGACCGATTACTTTTACAGCGGCACACGCAAAAAATTGCTCTGCAGCGGCGACTCTACTCCGGTAAAATCAACCGGCGAAGCAGTCGTGCGGGTGATTCCCGGCGGCCCCGGCAATACCCGTGAAGCCACACGCAAACTCTTTTTTGCCGCCGCTGCGCTGGCGCAAAAAGAGCTGTGGATCCTTACGCCGTACTTTGTACCGGGCCACGATTATGTGGAATCACTGTGTATGGCGGCAGCGCGCGGAGTGGATGTAAGAATTGTGCTGCCCGCCATAAACAACCACTTTTATATGGATTGCGCGGCGAAAAATTTTTATGAGCGTCTGCATAATGCAGGGGTGCGGATATATGAAAAACTGGGAGTATTCTCGCACACCAAAGCGCTGCTGGTGGATTCAGAATGGGGTTTTATGGGCTCCAGCAATTGCGACAGCCGTAGTTTTTATCTGAATTTTGAGCTGGATTTTCTGTTTGAAAAATCCAACTTTGTCAACGATATACACCGCCAGTTCCACGAAGAATTCTCCGGAGCGCGCCAATTGACCGGAGTCCGGCTCCGCCACACCGGCAAAATACGCAAATTACTCAACAGTGCAATAGCACTCTTTACCCCCATATTATAAAATGAATAAAATCAGCGATCAAATCCATTTTTCCGAACTGCCTCCGCCACCGCCATTCCCGCAAGGAGAATTGGCATTTGTCGAAGAACTGAAAAAATACGATCCACGCAAAGTTCACTGGAACAGCAATGCAACTATCCCGGCAAACTGTTTTGTTTTGCAGGGCAAATGGCAGATCGCAAAAGATTTTCCAGATCCGGAAAATCTGCTGGAAACAGCGTACGATGCCCTTTTGAGATTTGCTGAAAATAACATAAATCAAACCATTGACAATAAAGTTGTTATAAAAACTGTTCCCAACAGGAGACTTGCCCCCGAAGAATACATTATTGACATTGCTCCGGCAGCAATAACCCTCGCTTCAGCAGATACCGAAGGCATCCGGCGGGCGGTTTATAAACTTATTGAAATGTGCCGCAGTTCCGCAATTCCGGCGTTGGAATATCAGACTGTAAAACGCAAACCCTGGCTGAAAAACCGCATATCACGCTGTTTTTTTGCGCCGATCAAACGACCGCCCTTTTTCCGCGATGAATTGCTGGACAATGTTGATTACTATCCGGATTCATACCTTGACCGGCTGGCGGCGGAAGCGGTCAACGGCATCTGGTTGACGATCACGTGGAAGGAGTTGGCTGATACGCAGTTTTTTCCAATTGATCCGCAACGCGGTCAGCGAATCGCCAAACTTCAAAGCGTGGTTGCCAAATGCCGCCGCTACGGTATCAAGGTGTGGGTTTTCTGCATTGAACCGGCATCGTGGAGCGCCCAGACTCCGCCGCCATATCAGGATATGCAGGGCGAATGCAACTTTGACAATATACTGTACTCTTTCTGCATTGCTTCGGAAAATTCACAACACTACATCCGCAGCAGTGTAAGTTCGATTTTCTCGGCTGTTCCCGATCTTGGCGGAATGATGCTTATTTCTCTTGGCGAACGCGCCACCAGCTGTTTGAGTTATATTTATGACGATAAAGCCGGCAAACTTGCCTGCAATGAAAAGTGCGGCTTTACTCACAGCCGGATTCTCGGCAAAGTGCTGGAAAATATCCGCCTGGGCATCGCCGATGCCGGAAGCAAGGCAGAAGTTTTGAGCTGGCTCTACAATCCGCGTGTCAATGAGATTCCCCGATGGTGGTTCACATTGCCGGAAGATTTGAGTCGATCGGATACCATTGCCTTTAATTTTGAATCCGGCTGTACCAAAACTCAAGCCGGCAAAGAGTGCTGCGGCGGCGATTACTGGCTTTCCTGCATAGGGCCGGCTGACCGTTTCATAAAAATGGCGCAAGCCTCACAAAATCGCTGCGCCATTGCTGCCAAGCTGCAGGTGGGCTGTTCGCACGAACTGGCAACAATACCGTTTATGCCGGTGCCCGGCAATCTTTATCAAAAGTACAAAGCAATGAAAGAACTTGGAGTCAGCAGTGTTATTCAGTGCTGGTACTTCGGTAATTACCCGGGCACAATGAATCAGGCGGCCGGCGCACTGGCATTTGAAGATTTCTCCGGTACGCAAACGGATTTTCTCCGGCAGCTGGCAATGCCGGAATGGGGGTATTTGCACGCAGATAAAATTGCAGAGCTGTGGAATCAATTTTCTGAATCATACAGCAATTATCCATTGGATATACAGTTCCAATATTATGGACCGATGCACGACGGGATCGTCTGGCCGCTTTATCTCAAACAGGAAATGCGCTCCCTGCCCCGGAGCTGGAAACCCGATGCCGCCCCCGCCGGCGATGCCATTGGCGAAGCGCTCAACAACCACACCCTTGACAGTGCGGCAGCATTGACTGGAGTTATGGCTGAAAAGTGGCACAATGCTCTTGCACTTCTGCCTGAATTGCGTGAAAACTTTGCCGGGGACCCGGCGCGTCTGCAGGATTGCAATTTGTATGAAGCACTGGATCTCTTATTTGATTCCGGAGCCGGTATCCTGCAGTTTTACAAGTTGCGCGATGAGCTTTTCCGCACCAGCAGCAGCAGAAACATTCTGCAATCAATGCTCAAGCTGATTCAAAAAGAGATAAGCAATTCGCGCCGGATGATCGATCTCTGTAATGCTGATCCGCGACTGGGGTATCACTCGGAAGCAGAAGTTTTCAAATTTTACCCCGCCAAACTACAATGGCGCATTGATTCGCTGAAAAATTTATCACGACAGATAGAACAGCTGGCAAATATGGAATATCCGGAAATCAAATCCATTCTGATGCCGGAAGACTCCAGCTTTATCACCGGCATTGAATACAATGGAGGAACATTCCGGTGGCGGGCTGATGTTAATGAGGAATTTCTCACCATAACCATCAGTAATGCTCCGCTGCCGGCAGATACCCGGCAGGAAGCGGAATACATTTATCTTATGGATGCGCACGGCGTAAAATTTCCATTGGAATTTGCCGTTGTTCACACCTCCGGTACGCCAAACAGTTACAGTGATAAATACCGCGGTATAACCACTGCTTTTCTGCCGGACGGCAGTTGCACAGTGGCAATACCGTTAAGTAAAATCGACTTTGCCGATGAAGTATTTTTCGGCATACTCCGCTGCTGGGTTGACCGTACCGGTAAATTTCACACTGATATCACCCCTGCCGGAGAATATGTTTTTGAGCAGCGTCTGAACTTTGCCGGATATTTTTCGCCCGACAAAACAAGACGGCTTATCCTGAAAAAAAGCCGATAAAAAAACGGACTGCGGGAAAATTTTTCCTGAATGGCTTTAAGGATTCTGAACATTTGCAGGCGGCAGCCAATGTAGATAGATTATTCGCCAATGCCGTGCTTACGGAAGATAGACCAGATAGAAATAACGACCCTAATATTGTTTCCATAAAACGGTTTTCAGCACCTTTTTATACCGGCGGAAGTTTCGCAGAGGTTAGATTAACAGTAAAAGAGTCTATTGAACATAGTAACCGGATATACTCTTTGGAACTGGACGAAATAAAAAAACCGTCAAGCCCAAATAAAGGGGGACTTGATAAACAAGCAAACACCCCGGCACTTGACGGATACAGTAAGTTAATTCAAAAAATTGAAAATGCAATTTCAAAAGTAAAAAATAATTCTAAAAATAATAATTTGCGGTTTATGATTTCGCCGGTTTATACCGGTTCTGCGGCGGATTATGATCAGCAGTCCAGTGTATCAGCTGTATAAAAATATTATTCAGCAAAAATCACGCGGTCCATATATATGGCATCTTCCTTTTTGCTGCCGGGTACATAGGAAGGACCTTCCAGCTTGATCGACATATATATATCGTACTCTTTATCAGGATTTCCGGAGTCGAACATCGCCTGCGGTATGCTCAAAGGCATCTGCCGCGATTCGTGCGCGTAGAGATTACAAAGCTGCTTGACTTTGCTGCGGCCGATGTGGTACCAGTGATATTTTTCATCCGCCGGGATCTCTTTACGGGCAATTTTTTTACACAAAAGATCTTTATTGGCAACTGTATCGCGCAGACCGAGCGTAAACTCTTTGCTGTGATAACCTTCCGGAAGTTTCTTCTGAATAATAAATACGCCGTTGAACCGCATTGCCTTGCCCGCAGCGGCATCGGGATCATTCACCACTTTACTTGTCCACGAAAAGTTGCGGATCCTGTACCACGGGAAATCCCATACAACCTTGCCGGCAAACTGCTCCGGCACCGGTAAACCCTTCATCCAGGCTTGATATTTATCATCGATCCACTTGACGATATTGGGATGATTTTCGGGTTTATTCATATGCATCATAACATTTTTTTCGTTCTGATAAAGCCGGAACAGCACTTTATTTTCATCGATGCCGAGTTTAAGTCTGCGATTCATAAAGAGCAGGGTCTTGTCAAAGTTCAACCGTTCGCGGGCAACGTGCAGCAAATAAACCGGCTTATCGGCAATGGCTTTTTCAGCCGCGTCAAAAATTTTATCGGCTTTCAGCAGAAAATCTTTAGTTATATAGCAGGCGTTAAAACCCACCAGTCCGAGTTTGCCGGGTTCCTTTTCCTGACCTTTGGAGATCATATCAAGTATTTCAAGCATATATTTATCAGCGGCACCGTAATAGTGCTTCATATAATCACGGATGATCACTTTTTCATCCAGTTTTGGGTCAAGCATAAGTTTGCTGCCGAGGTAATGCGCAAGTTCGCTGAAATTCGGCAGCGCCAGACAATTGTAACCGAACTGGTTTTCCGCCATATACATACGGCAATTGTACGCGGCATAAGTCCGGAGCGAATGCGGCAGCGAACTTACGATGGTTGCGGGGAACTGCACTTCCGGATAATAAAGCTTCCAGTAATCCCAGATCTTGAGTATGGCTCCGGAGTTGCTCCAACCCTTGACAGCTTCGAGTACTTTGCTGTTATTGGGGTGGTCAAGCCGATGATATACATCGCGCCGGAAGTGTCCGGGACGGTAAAATTCGCTGCCCAGAACCGCCAGCTGAACGATAACATTTTTTTCCGCTTTGACCACTTTGGGCGGCGCCTGCGAAAAGTTGTAGGCAAAGAATTGTACTTTCATTCCCGGATAAAGTTTATCGATTCTCCGGGCAAGGTCGTTGGTAAATTCCAATACCACGTCAGACATACTGTTCTGATACTTTTTGACCAGAGCCGTACAATTGGGGCAATAGCAGAAGTCACCGTTATCATTGGCAGAGATGTCGATATATTCCGGATAAGGCATACCCGGATATTCCCGGCGCTGGAATTCGCGGTCGCGTTCAATGACTTCCACGATTTTCTTCATCATCAAATCGCGCGCCGGCATATAAGTAAAGCAGAGATTGCCGGGACCGTTGGGGCCAAGCGGATACTGTCGGTTGCCTTTTTCATCCATTGAAAAATATTCCGGCTTATCTTTGGGAAAGTCAGATGTATAGAACGAAAACGTGTGGCACTGACGCTGTTCCACAAAACGCGGAAACCAGCCGTAAGCCGGAGAAATGTAAAACGCATTGTAACGGCGTTTTGCCTGATACGGCCGGTTGGCATCATAACCGTAGTAACTGCCGGGAGAAATCTTGCGGGTATAAAACCAGGGATCGATCCGGTACGAAAATTTTTCCGGCAAAACAATATCACCTTGGGGTATGTGGGTATAATTTATTGAAAGAAAACGGCATCCCAGCACATCTTCAATAAAAGCATACGCTCCAAACAGCACCCCCTGCGGCAAGCCGCCTGAAATCAGAACCTTATCGCCATTGATTTCGATCTTGTGTTCTTCAATTTTCATCGATGGGTCGGCTTTGATGGTAATGACCTTGGGTTTTCCGGCATTGGAATTGGTATATTTGAGTTTCAGTTTGCAGATTTTTTCCACATAAAAGAACACCTCATCAGCAGCTTTCTTTTCTGTGGGAGTATATTTTTCAGGTATATAAATACTCCACGAGCTGTCAATTTTTGCCGCTTGCAACGCTGCAACAGCAAAAATGCCTGCCAATACCAACCAAAGCTTTTTCATACTGTTTTCTCCTTTGTTGTTTTACTTATGTTTTAATTATTTATAACTTTTATAACTGATTTTATTCCACTCATCGTGCGCCGAATCATCAGCCTGCACATCAAGCTGATTTTTGCCGCGGAACGGTATCTCGCCATACAGCAGACGCACCAGCGCACGCTGACTGGCGGGACAATCACTGCAGGCGTTGATAAAAGCAGCTGTATTGCACGGATTTTCGGTAATAATATATGGTACATAAAGACTTACAACTATCGGATCGTGATAGCGTGTATTGCTGATCATCCAGACCGCTTCCAACGCCATACCTTCCGTGCGCGAAGTATAATACGGCTTTTGCGTAAAAACAAAAAGCACCGCATCGTAACGCGCTCCGGAGCGTTCAAGCTCCAACAGATCCAGACAGTTTTTCACGGGTCTGACAGTAACTTCCGCCCCGTGCTCCTGCAAGCCTTCAACAATATATTTTATGCGTTCATCCTGTGGGTCGCAAGAGGGCGATTCCGGATAATCCACTGCATAAAGCAGTACATTTTTAACCTTTTTGCTGTCCAACGGCAGCAGATTTTGGCGATCGCGCACCAGCACAGTGCCGCGTTCAGCAATTTCGCGTGCAACCTCATCATAATCAGGAGCATCCGCTATATCGGGGGAAGTTTCGTTGCCGATAATTCCGGCGGCAACCTTCATTTCCAACTGGCGGCGCGCAGCTTCATTGATCCGCTCAACAGGTATATCGCCCCACTCCACAGCTTTTTCGACTATATCAAAAATATCATCTTCCGGCCAGAGCATAACATCAATACCGGCATTGATCATAGTGATCATACGCTTTTCGTAACTGCGGAACGACACAAAACCGCCCATATACAGCGCATCGCTGACCAGCACTCCGTCAAAACCCATTTCGCCGCGCAAAAGATCCGTGAGAATGGGCTTGGAAAGCACCGCCGGAAATTTGCGTTTATCCACGCACGGCAATGCCAGATGTCCGGGCATAATCGCACTGGTTCCGGCATCAATCGAACGTTGAAAAACTTTGCCGTAGATTTTATTCCATTCTGTACGGCTCAAATCACAAGATGCAACGCCCAGATGCTGGTTGCGGAAATCATAGCCATCGCCGGGGAAATGCTTGGCTGTACTCATCAATCCGTGGTCAAGCATACCGCGGATGATATTTTCCACCATAACAGCCACTTTTTCGGGGTCGGTACCCATAGCTCGGATCCCCACCGCCGGAGCCAGCCAATTACAAACCACATCCGCCACCGGTGCAAAAGTCCAATGAAAACCATAATAACGGCCACGCTGGGCAATGACCCTGCCGAACTTGTAAGCCAGTTCCGGATCTTCCGTTGCCCCTAAAACCGTGGGATTGGGCAGCAATTCACTGCCGGCACCATTTTCCAGATCGCCGGTAATGATCAGCGGCAGTTTAGTGAATTTTTCATAATCGCGCTGATTATCTTCGTTGGCAAGCCGTTTGCCGACCAGACCGATAATATCAAAACCGGAAAAAAAACTGCCAAAAGGGAAACGCTCGGCGATCTCTTCATCCGAATATTGGTTCTGCAATATAGTAAGATTACGGGCATTGAACTGTACCATCTGCCCGATTTTCTGCCGCAAAGACAGGGTATTCAGAACATCCAATGCCTGTTTTTTAATCCGGTCATTGTAAAGTTGCATATATATTCTCCCGTTTTTACAAATGCAACAAACTGTTAAAAAATAATTACGGGAGTAATCATACACTGTATTCTGTAATTTTTCAAGCACAAAAAAACGAAAAAGCGTGAATTTTTTTAAGAATGATAACACTTTTTTAAGATTGCCGGATTATAACACTCTCATTTACCGATGATCACAGCACTGTGGTCATCGGTACGTTTTTTCCCGTTACTGACGCATCCATACAGACCGTTTTCATTGATTTTATTTTTACCAACGCTCCACACTGCAACGCCCTGTACTCTCTTGATACGGGATTCCAAAGTATAATATTCTCCGGACTCCATCGCCCCGTCAGGATGCTTTTCTTTTTTTAAATACGATTCGCGCACTTCAATATTTCCGACCTTATACAAAAGCGGTTTGCCGCTGAAATAATCAACTATATCCAACGGCAGTTTTTCCGGATATCTGCCGGTTTTACGTTTGATCATTTCCGCTTCGATGAGAACTGCAAATGTTTGATACCCCATTTCCAACTCGTGCATCTTCTTGCCAGCTGTATTCAGAGCTGGTACAAGCATAGCAGAAAAAATATTTTCCAGCGAATACTCTATTTTTTCGTTGACACAGCAAAGGTTTTTTGCATTATAATGCTTCAACAAATTACAGTAATTGCACCCGGCCAGATACCACAACCCGGGAGCAAGAAAACGGTAATTTTTCAAACCGGTACCGGCATACTCCGGTTTATCCTCCAGAGTACCATTTTCGGCTATTCCGAGTAATGTATCAGCACTCAAAACTGCTTCAAAATACAAAGAATTACGGTTTAATTCCGCTACTTTTGCCGCAGATTTCTGCAGATATTGCTGTATTGCCGACAAATCACTGTTGCTTAAAATATTTGCTGAAAGCATTATCGCCAGACCGTCAAGTCTGATTTTTTCCACAGCAATCAACACCAGCGAAGATATCAATGCAGTCTCCTGCGCCAGATATTCAGTAATACGTGCTGAACGATTCCACGCCAACATTGCTTTAGAGTAATCTTTTTCTTCGCAGGCGATCCTGATTTGCCAGGCAAAATATCTTGCCGCCTGACGCATAATATTCAAATCAGCCAACAGCATAGAAGATAATGTACCGGAGCGGTAATTCCGTTTTCCAGCCGGAAGCGGCGCATCAAAAAAACGGCAGACATTTTCCACTTCCGGCGAAAAAAATTTATTGCAGTATGCGGCCGGTAATTTATCCAGAGTACCGGCTTCAGAGATGATCTGGTTAAAAATATTGTCATCTGTTGAAAGTTCGTACCACGCTTTTTTCAGATTTTCGTGAAATTTTTCATCCACTTTCCGGTTACGGTAATAAATCTCCCTGACAGCTTCAGCAGAAATCCCGCGCTGAAAATTTTCTTCCAGCGCCGTAAATGCTTTCGCACATTCTTTCTGCTGATAAAGCGCAGCACATAAAGTTATAATATAAGTTACCGCCAGCAATACCAGCAAAGTATTGCACCCAATACCCCACACATCGCGCAAACGCCGGTTGACAGCTGAAGCCCAGAGTTTGAAATTGCAAAAAACAAATCCGGCAAAAGTCAATATGGACAAATATACGATTGGCACCCTCCACGTTACCGGTATCAGCTGGGTGGCAGTCGGCTCAAGATCGAACTCCATCCAACAACTCAAATCTTCCAGAACAACCATCGCCGGAAGCGAGGTAAACCAACAGAGCAATAACGCAATATACCAGCAATAATTATGCCGCCGGATACACAATGCATTGAATCCGGCATAAGTCAAAACACCGCAAAACAGTAGTCCCACCCCACTGTGATCAAGCACTGTACATATATAAAACGCAGCGATATGCGATGCAAAAATTGTCCAGAAAATCCATCTGTAACGGCTTTTGTCCAGATTGAAGAAAAATGCTGAAGAGAGAAAAAGACAGTAAAGCAGCACCCAGCAGTTAAGCACCAGAATAGAAGATATAAAAATAATCCAATCAGATTTTACAGTAATGTTTACAGCCGCTAAAATATCAATAAATCTGCCGTGTAAACTTGCAAGATTTGGTATGCAAAAGCCGGATACAATCAGCAGCATCAAACTGAAAACAGCACCGGCAGCATCATCATCGGCAAAAAATATCCGGCGGAAAAATTTTTTCATAAGTATTCTCCATAAAAAAATTTATACCTTTGTTTCCTGGTACTATACCCTTCATTATAAAATTTTACAAATATTTTTCTTCCTGCCCCCAACTATTTTCTCGCTGTTTTTTTTGATCGTTTTGGATAAGCGTTTCTTTCCCCCCTTTTTCCCAAAAAACTTTATACCTGCTGGACGTACCATAATCCATCCGGGCATAAAAAAACCTCCGACTGCGGTAACAATCGAAGGTTCTAAATAAAATTTCTGGCGTCGTGCTACTCTCCCACAAACCGTCCCGCAAAGCGGGCGGGTAGGCAGCAGGTTTTAACCTGCTGGCACTCACTCTAAAGGGAGAGTAACACGACATTGAAACTGCCGAATTTTTTATGGCGGGCAGGCAAAGCCTGACCGCAGGCATGTTTCAAACAGCAAAAAACAAGTTTACTTGATTTTTTGCTGTCTGAAACATTGCCGTACCCGGATGAAATCCGGGCATAAAAAAACCCTTGACTGCGGTAACAATCAAGGGTTCTAAATAAAATTTCTCCCGAGCGTGCTACTCTCCCATCCGGCTTCGTTACACTACGCCGCGACAAGCAAACCGTC
>JAZNBV010000021.1:0-19124 GCA_045587205.1 Victivallaceae bacterium | reverse complement strand
TTTATCATAATAAAAAACCTTCTTTTCTGTTAGGCTCTGTTCCCAATAAGGATCGGTACTTGAGGAGGGGAAAAAGACCTTTTGAGGAAAGGTCCTTTTTCCCCTCCTCAAACTCCACCCCTTTTTTCCAAACCTTTTCCCGGCATTTATCTATTTGCTTTGCAAATAGATAAATGCCATTCAAGTTTTTAAAAAGTCAAATACAAAAGTTAATCATATAGCCTTTTATTGACCTACCCGTGTTGGGAACAGAGCGTCAGAATTTAACTTCCGGATACAGCGAACGCATAATGCCCAGTTCCAGACCGCGCAGCGCAGCCAATCCGCGCATACGCCCCAGACCGCCGTAACCGGGGTTGGGGTTGGGCTGCTTGAGCAAATCGTCCATAATATCCGCACCGTGGTCGGGACGGAAAGGTATGCGCCAGTCGCTGCGCCCTTCGGCTTTGCGGCGGAGCTGTTCTTCGCAGACGGCCTTTACAAGCTCGTACATATCGACCCGGCCTTCGAGGTGCGGAGCTTCAAAAAAGTCACCATTCTGCACCTGCGTACTGCGCAAATGCAGAAATCCGACCCGGTCAGCGCACGATTTGAACATTTCCACAACATCGTTATCTTCTCTGGCGCTGAAACTTCCGGCGCAGAAGCAGATTCCGTTGGCAGGACTGTTGTTGATCGCCAGCAGCGATTTGATATCATCTTTATTGCTGAAAATACGCGGCAGCCCCAGAATTGACCGCGGCGGATCGTCGGGGTGGATAACCATACGGCAGCCGTATTCTTCGGCAACCGGCACTACTTCGTTAAGGAAGTTTGCCAGATTTTCGCGCAAACGGTCGGTGGAGAAGTTTTCGTACTTGGCAAGCATCGCACGGATATCTTCCAGCGTAACGCCCTTGAAACCGGGGAAATTGTCGATAATGGCGCGGCGCAGCACAAAACGCTCGTGTTCGTTCATAGCGTTGTACTTGGCTTCGGCACGGGCTATGATTTCGGGAGTATAATCTTTTTCCGCTCCCTTGCGTGCCAGAATAAACAGTTCAAATACCGCAAATTCAATCTGATTGAAGTACAGCACCCGCGAACCGTCAGCAAGTTCGTGGTGCAGATCGGTACGCACCCAGTCCAGCACCGGCATAAAGTTGTAGGTAATAGTATTTACCCCGCACTCACCGAGATTGCGGATGGACTGTTTGTAAATATCAATATAACGCTTGCAGTCACCGCTTCCGGTTTTGATATCTTCGTGAACGGGCAGACTTTCCACCACGCTCCAGGTCATACCGGCAGCTTCAACGATTTTTTTGCGTTCCATAATGGCATCCCGCGTCCACAGTACACCATAGGGTATGTAGTGCAGAGATGTAACAATACCGGTGGCTCCGGCCTGACGGATGAACTTCAGCGATACAGGGTCTTCCGGACCGTACCAGCGGAATGTAGGCTCCATAAACATAGCAGCTTCTCTCCTGTACTGCAATCAGCGGTCAACGCGGGCGTTGCCGCCGGCCATCAACTTTTCGACCTCGCCCTTCAGCGCCATCGAGGTATCACCGGGGGTGGTCATTGCCAGCGCGCCGTGGGCGGCTCCGCAGTTGACAGCCTTATCCAGATCTCCGTAGGTCAGAAGTCCATAAATCAGACCGGAAGCAAAACTGTCGCCGCCGCCGACGCGGTCAAGAATTTCCAGTCCGTCACGCTGGATGGCGCGGGCAAAGTTGCCGTCGCTCCAGGCAATGGCGCCCCAGTCATTGACTGTAGCGGTCTTTACGGTACGCAAAGTAGTGGCAACCACCTTGAAATTGGGATAGCTCTGAACCACCTGCTGGATCATATTTTTGAACGCTTCAACCGGCAGGGTCTTCAGTTCAGCATCGGTGCCTTTGACTTCAAAACCCAGCGACGCGGTAAAATCTTCTTCATTACCGATCATCACATCAACAAGCGGTGCGATCTGGCGGTTGACTTCCCGGGCACGCGCCTTGCCGCCGATGCTCTGCCACAGCGACGGACGGTAGTTGAGGTCGTAGCTGGTGACAGTGCCGTATTTCTTTGCCACGGTCAGTGCTTCGATAACCACTTCCGGTGTGGTGTCAGAAAGCGCCGCAAAAATACCGCCGGTGTGGAAATGACGCACACCGAGGGTACCGAAAATATATTCCCAGTCGATATCGCCGGCTTTGAGCTGCGAAACCGCCGTATTGCCGCGGTCGGAGCAACCCTTGGCGCCGCGGATACCGAAACCGCGTTCGGTAAAGTTAAGTCCGTTGCGCAGTGTTCTGCCGATACCGTCGTAAGGCATCCACTTGATGAGCGATGTATCCACACCGCCCTGCATAATGAGGTCTTCCAGTAATCTGCCGACCGGGTTGTCGGCAAAAGCAGTCACCACACCGGCACGCAAACCGAAACAGCGGCGCAGACCGCGCGCAACATTGTATTCACCGCCGCCTTCCCACGCCTGGAAAGTTCTGGCAGTATGGATCCGGCCTTCTCCGGGATCCAGACGGAGCATAATTTCCCCCAGTGAAAGGATATCATAGCGGCATTCTTCAGCTTTTTTGTAAACGGGCAGAGACATTTCAAGTTCCTCTTTTGGTTGTTTATAAATTTATATGGTTTTATTTATGCAAATCGTGGTATCTTGTAAAAAAATACCCTTACATAATATACCATCAAATGAGGCTGAATGCAAGTTGAAAGATAAAAAAATATTGATATATTTTTATCATCTGGATATTTTTACAACTCCTACATACAGCAGCGCTATGCCCTGCTGTGCCGTACAGCCTGTCAGCGGTTCAATCGCGGGAAAAATCGAGGATATTTTCGCCATTCCAATCCATTAAGTAGAGCACACCCGATGCCATAAAAAGGTGCAGCAGCGAGGTGTTCCACTTGCTGTCGCGCCCCCAGCCTTCAAAGGTGCGTTTGCCGTCTTCGCGGATGGTACGCAGCCAGGCGCCTTCGTCGTGCAGCAGACTTTGGAAGAGTTCGTTTTCGCCCTGTACTTTAAGGAACATCATCATCGGGAAGGTTGCGGCAAGATTGCTGCCGCTGAAGCGTTTGCGCCGGATCAGTTCAACCACCGCCTGTTTGCTTGCCTTATCGGGGCAGAGTCCGAAAAACGCTGCAAAAAGGTTGCCCATTGTGCTGATGTGCTTTGATTCAACGCTGTCGCAGAAGAGTTTTTCATCTTCCAGATAAAACGCTTTGCGGAAACTTTCTTCCAGCGGTTTCACATCTTTGTATGGTTCCAGTTCCAGATATTCAGCAATGCGGTTCATTGCTTTGACCGCCCCGATGTAGTAGGCGTTGATGGCGTTGTGCTTTACCACACACACCTGACCTTCGGTAAGGTCAACATCATAGCCGTCGCGGTACTCTTTGGGCCACTCGATAACGCACCATTTGTCCATCTTGTGCAGCAGACCGTCGCTGTCGGCGTAGGATTCGCAAAAATAGTCAAGTATGTCGGCAAATCTGCTGTAACGCGCACGGATGAATTCTTTATTGCCGGTACAGGCCAGATAACTCCACGCCTGAACAATGAACATCAGCGGCGATTCGCCGATTTCCTGCATCAGCGAGCAATTGCCGCACGCCATAAGCCCGCGGTCGATGACAGCGCTGGCAAGAAAATCGTCGAAAAATTTTTCCATTGCGGTAAAATCGCCCGTCAGCAGCGCGTGGGCAAACTGCGTGTAGTTACCGTCGCCCATATAGTATCCTTTTTCGCGCTCCATACAGTCCAGAACGGTTTCCTGCACGCCGTAATGCAGAGAATCTGTACAGAGTTTCCAGACAGCCAGCGATTTTTCATCCGCAGCATTGCAGCTGGCTTTGAGTTCAAAAGGATAGTGCCGCGCAATAAAAACTATTGAATCAATATCTACTTCCACCCCCTCGGGCAGGATCAGTTCAGCATAACGGAACGCCTTGTAGTCAAACTCTTTAAGCAGATCGTATTTTCTGCCCGAAAGCGTAAATTTTCCATTGTAGTGACAGCTGGCACGCAACTGCCAGCGCAGAGTATTATCTTCGTTGAGTTCCTGGGCAAAAAGCATTTCGATTTCCGCACCGGCGGGCCCAGTGGCGGCGTATTCCAGATAGCCGGCATTGATTGCATCAAAGTCGATTTTTATGCGGTTGCCGCTGCGTTCCACTGATACGGGTTTGATCCGTTCCAGAGTCAGCTGCTCTGTCAACTGGCGAACCATTGTATAATCCACATATTTGCGTTCCGCCGCCATTAACCACGCGGAATCATCGTAATCAGGCAGTTCAAAACCCTCTTCGCTGCTCCGGGCATCGTAACGCTCAAGGAACTGGGTGCTGTATCCGGTCAATTCGCCGTCTGCATAGCCGGTATGGTAAGTACAGCGGAACGCTCCGTCGCTTGCCAGCACGCTTTTTCCGTCGGCAAAAAGTTCCATACACAAGCCGGTGCGCTGATCGCCGCTTACCCATACGCGGTTGATGACGCCCTGATAATAAGTATGTACAGCTATAAGGTTTTTACCGGGCTTGAGGAAGCTTGTCACATCCAGAGCGTTGTAAAAATAGCGCCACGGATAGCCGGGAGCGGGCCCCTGGGTGACAAATACGCCGTTTATATAAAGTTTATAATAATCATCAGCAGAGATGTTGAGCAGACACTCTTTGAAATCCTTCAGTTCGAATTCGCGCCGGAAAAGTATGTGCAGATCCTGATCTTTGCGCTCGATTTTTATTTCTTTGCGCTCCAGATGGCGGCTGAAAACATCCACCGGCTGCCAATCTTTGTGTGCCGGATGGGTTATCCATTGGCCGGAAAAAACTTCTGAAATATCATTATTCATAGAAATACCTCTTATTTTACATTCATCAAACAACTGCATTAAAGATACATTTTTTTGCCGGCAATACAAATCTTGCACAATTTTTTCCCGTGAAATAATATTTTTTCAGAAAAAATCCGGCATAAAAGTTGAATTTTTCCAAAATAGCTGTATAGTAAACACATTACCTCATAATGAGGCGTGGTAGCCAAACGGTTAGGCAGCGGTCTGCAAAATCGCATAAACCGGTTCGACTCCGGTCCGCGCCTCCATTTTTTTTTGCCTTTTTTTCCGTTTCCGGAGCCCATCCCCCTGATTTAAACACGCCGCATACGTTTAGTGGTGCCGCATACGCGGGCAGTACGGTAGATGGCACCTTGGTGGCGCCGCATACGCGGGCAATACGGTAGATGGCGGCTTGGGATGTATTGAGAAGTATTGGGAAGTATTGGGAGGATTTGGGAGAAAATATTGCCGCCTTTACTGTAAGCAACACGGTGTGATACTGCTTACCGGTTTAAAGCGGCAAAGAAAGATTCCCAAAATTTCCCAAAGCCTCTCAAAACCTCCCAAAATTTCCCACTGCCGCCACACACAACTTTGCGCCGCGAAAGCGGCAGTACTCTACGCCGCATACGTTTGGTGGCGCCGCGAAAGCGGCAGAACTCTACACCGCAACGCACAATTTAGCGCCGCGAAAGCGGCAGAACCCTACTCCGCCGCCACACCCAATTCCGCGCCGCGCAGGCGGCAGCCCCCCCCACGCCGCCAGAGTCCTCAACAGCAAATCAGTTTCAGAAATTCTTCCGGTACCGGGCTGGTAAATTCCATTTCCCTGCCGCTGGCCGGATGGATGAAACTCAATTTGCTGCAATGCAGTGCCTGACGCTCCAGAATCAGTGCGGCGCGGTCATCGGCGCTTAAAGTGCCAAGCGCAAAACGGCGGTAAAACTGTTCATCCAAACCGTAGAGTTTATCACCGGCAACCGGATAATTCAAAGCGCGCAAAGTGGCGCGGATCTGGTGCATTCTGCCGGTTTTCAAGCGTGCTTCCAGCAGCGAAAAACCGTTTTTGCACTGTAATAAGCTGAAAAGTGTTTCCACGGCATAGACTTTTTCCGCACCTTGCGGCATTTCGCTGAAAAAGCGCTGTTTTTTGCGGATCGGTGACTCTTTATCGCTGCCCAGAAAGCCTTTTGCCGTTACTGTTCCGGGGAAATCGCCGTGCACCAGTACCGTATAGCATTTCTGCATATTTGTCAGCGTTTTATTCAGCTGCGATGCCGTATGCGGAAGTTTTGCGGCTATCAGCAAACCGGATGTTTCGCGGTCGAGCCGGTTGACAAAATGCACATTGCCGCAGCCTTTTTCCTGCAGAAATGCCCATAATGTATTATTGAAATAGGGTCCTGCCGGATGCACCGGCAGATTGCCGGGTTTATCTGCCACCAGCAAATATTCATCTTCAAACACTATCCGGTAATCGCGCCGTACTTCCGGTTCAATCAATACTTTTGGCGCATATTCCAGCACGAAGCCTGCCTGAAGAATTCTGCCGGAGTCATTGCAAAGCGTTCCGTTGAGAGATAATTCACCTTCAGAAATCCGCTTTGCCCACTCTTCCCGGGTATGATAGGTAAATCTGCTGCTCAAATATTCCAGCAGGGTTCTGCCCGCCGCTCCGGCCGGCAGCTGTGCAGCAACACGGCGTTTCATCATTTACTGCCGTTGTAGATTACAGCAAATTCATCGCAGCAATGCTGTTTGGGGCAATGCGAACAATCCGCCCAGATCTTTTCCGGAAAAAGCTCCTTTTCCACCAGATCAAAGTTGAGGCGTTTGAAAAATTCCGGCTGCAGTGTCAGAGCAAACAACCGGTAATTTTTCCGTTCAGCATCAAGTTTTTTTATGGCGTGCTCAATAAGTTTGCGGCCGATACCGCCGCGCCTCGAATCCGGGCGGATCGCCAGCGAACGGACTTCCAGCAAATCGTTTCCGAAATCGCGCACCGCCACACAGCCGAGCAATCCGTCTGCTTCATTTACCGCCACTGTAAAGTTTTTGAGATAAAAAAGTATATCTTCTTCGCTGCGGTCGAGCAGTACGCCCTCCCGGGCATAACCGTGCAGCAATTGGCTGATAGCGTAAGCATCTCCGGCTTGGGCTGCGCGCAATATTACTTGATCACTCATTACTCACCGGCAGGCTCGGATCCCGCATCTTCCTGAACAGCAGAAAGTTCCATAACTTTGCCGATCTTGCGGAATTTTTCATAACGCTGATCGCGCAGTTTGGCAGGACTCAACTTTTTCAGTTCGGCAAGGTTGCTTTCCAGAGCTTTTTTCAGATTTTCAGCAGCAACATCGTAATCCACGTGTGCGCCGCCCATAGGTTCGGCAATGACTTCGTCTGCCACATCCAGCTTCATAAGATCCGCCGCAGTAAGTTTCAGTGCCTCGGCAGCACGCGGCGCAAATGAACGGTTTTTCCAGAGGATCGCCGCACAACCTTCGGGCGTAATCACCGAATAGTAAGAATTTTCCAGCAGCAGGATCCTGTTGCCAACGCTGATGCCCAGCGCACCGCCGGAACCGCCTTCGCCAATGACCACGGCGATAACCGGCACACTCAAACCAAACATATCGCGCAAATTTACAGCAATGGCTTCGCCGATATGGCGTTCTTCAGAAGCCACCCCGGGATAAGCTCCGGGAGTGTCAATAAAAGTGATCACCGGTACCCCCGCCTGATCGGCTATCTTCATAAGGCGCATAGCCTTGCGGTAACCTTCGGCGCTGGGCCAGCCGAAATTGCGGTAAAGATTTTCACGCATATCGCGGCCCTTCTGGGTGCCGACCACCATCACCGGCTTGCCGTTGAAGCGTGCAAACCCGCCGACAATGGCTTTGTCATCGGCAAAACGGCGGTCGCCGTGGAATTCAATAAAGTCAGTGAATATACGCGATATGTAATCCAACGCATAGGGCCGTTCCGGATGGCGCGCCAGCTGAACACGCTGCCAGCTGGAAAGATTCGCGTAAGTGTTGCGGATGGTTTCGTCAAGCTGATCTTCCAGCATTTTTATACAATTTGCCATTGCATCGCCGGGATGACCGGTGCTGATTTCCGACAATTCGCGGAGTTTGGTACGGAGTTCAGCGATCGGTTTTTCAAAATCCAGATAGAATTCGGCCATATATGCTCGCTCCCAAGCTGTTGAGTTTATATCTCGGTAACAGTTCCGCAGTTTTGCGGAAATTATTCTTTATAATATACTGTTTTAAGCCGCTTTTTGCAACAAAAACGCAAAAAAAAGTTGCACTGGATAAAAGTTGTACTATATTTTCAACATACTCTCCAGAGAAAGGATTTGTGTTATGAGTGAAAAAATTCCGCCCAAAGTCAGCCCCTCGGCACACCCGGCGCACCAGAAATTTGCCTCCTCGCTGCAGGAAAACCATTTTGATACCTGGCGCATTTTCCGCATAATGAGCGAATTTGTGGAAAGTTTTGAAGATATGGCCGCGATCCAGTCGCCGCTGATCACCGTTTTCGGCTCGGCGCGCACCCCGACGGACAACCACTTTTATCTTGAAGCCGAAAAGCTCGGCAGACTCCTTGCCGAATCCGGCTACGGTGTGCTTACCGGCGGCGGCGGCGGCATTATGGAAGCCGCACACAAAGGTGCTTTCAATGCCGGCGGCGAAACCGTGGGTTTGAATATTGTTCTGCCGCACGAACAGCGCCCCAACCCGTTCCAGACTAAATCTCTGGATTTCCGTTACTTTTTCATCCGCAAGGTCAATTTCCTCAAATATACAGTGGGGGTGTTCATCTTTCCCGGCGGTTTCGGAACAATGGATGAATTTTTTGAGTCGATCACTCTGGTGCAGACCGGCAAAGTCAACCGCATACCGCTGATTTTAGTAGGCAGAGAGTTCTGGCAGCCGGCAGTCAAGTGGATAGAGTCTGCCCTACTGGAAAATCACGGTTATATTTCGCCGGAAGATATGGAGCTTTTCAAAATCGTTGACAGCGCCGAAGAAGGTATGCAGTACCTCAAAGAGTGCCACCGGTTCGGCTCCAGCGGTACTGTACGCTACGATATTTGAGCGCATAACTTGACAAATCAGATTTGTGGGTTATATTATAGACAGGTTGTTGACCGGATACGCGTTCCGGTCAGCGAACAAAAACAACCTGAAAATCCTTAAGGAGAAATTGAAAATGGCTGCTAAAGTTGACAACAGCAAGTGCGCCGGTTGCGGCGTCTGCGTCGCTGCCTGCCCGGTCGAAGCAATCGAAATCGTGGACGGCGTCGCCAAGATCGATGAAGAAAAATGCATCGAATGCGGTGCTTGCATCGGCGAATGCCCCTGCGAAGCAATCAGCCTGTAATTTTTTACAGCTGAAACGCAAAAAATGGGTTGTTACAAACTTTTCTGAAGTTTTGCAACAGCCCGTTTTTGTTTTTTATACGATGCTGTACTGCATACGCGATCAACGCGGTTAACAGGCATCAAAACTCCCTTACCGGTTATAATCCGGCAATAAAATCCAATGCCTCCTGCACCTCTTCAGAAGTGCATTTCTGCTCCAGAAGTTTGACTCCCGGGTGGTTCAGCACCTCCTGATGCAGTTCGCGCGGCAAATCACCTTTGCCTGGCACCAGGTGCATATCGTTCCAGACCGCTTCATCGGTACTCAAACGCGCATCCGACCAGTGAAAACGTGCTATCAGATCGGGGTGTTCAAAGAAACTCCACATTATCTTCCGGCGCTCTTCTGTGGTTTTGCCGTGCGCAGCAACGCTGGCGGCGTGGCTGGTATCAAGCGTAAGTTTGACATTGCTGCGCGCCACATCTTTGTGCAGCTGGAACCAATCAGCACTGGAACACCCGGCAATAATACGCATATCCGGGTGGCGCAGCACCTGATTTTCCAGCGCCAGAGTCACGCCTTTGCCAGCGGCAAAGTCCGCCAGTTCGCGCAGAGAATCGATCAGCAGCGGGTATTTGCCGACTTCGGTTTTATCTTTGTAAAATATTCCGCAAGGGTGCATAACCATTGTATCTATATGATATTGCAGAGCCGTATCGATACATCTTTTGACTTTATCTATGCCGGCGCGGCGGGTGCTTTCATCAAACGCCGCCAGATTCACCCCCGAATATGGCAAATGAATGCCCCCCACAAATGGTATGTATTGAGCAAAGTTTTCTTTGACGTCATCGCGGGTTATATGGATTTCCACGCCCAGATTGCGTGCGGTCAGAAATTCCGGCGTGTGCATAGCTTTGACAAGCAGCATAAAACGGCTCCTTTCCCGTCAGTCAGCGGTAAAGCGGGTTCAAGAGAAACAGCGGCTCGAACTCGCCTTCGAGGTATTTTCGTTTCTGCAGTTTGCCGGCTCCGCGCACGCGGTAATATTTGCCTTCCGGCACAGCAAAGGTTTCGGTAAAATGGTCGGTAAACTCCGTAAAGCGTTCTATGACTCTGCCTTCGGAAATAACTTCCACAAATTCCATATCGCCGTTGAGATCAAACTCAAGTGTGATCGATTTTTTATCACTGCCGGTAAATTCAAAACGCGGATTGCTGATCAGATTGCCCACGGTGGTGTAAAAGTTTCCGTTGCGGTAGGCGTTCAATATATCCTTGTAGCTGTTCTGTTCGACCTGCAGAACGTCCTGAACAAATTCGCCGGGAAAATAATCCTTGCCGCCCAGCGACTGATGCCCGTGGAAATCCGACCCGCACCGCGTGGAAATGCGGAACCCGTTCATCAGAAGCTGATCCCAGGCATTGCCTACATCCCACGTCTGCGGGGCGCGACGCTCGCCGCGGTCAACACACGCCAGCACCCGGAAAACACCCGACTTTGCCAGCTCCATAAGATCGGAAGTTTCCACATCCGGTGCATTGGGGTGGTTGAAGATCATACATACATTGTCGTGCCAGTTAGCTTCGATAAAATCCAGCTCTTCCATTGCCTTGTCCAGACCTTCCACGCCGTTGCGGCGGCAGAAACGCGGCACCAGACTCTGCAGCAGCTCAAACTCGCGGTCGTCGGGCGTGGTGAAAACTATTACGTGACGCGGCACAGGAAATTCGATCTCGCCGGTATTGAAAATGGGTATATTGAACTTTTTGCGCGCTTCCAATACCTCCTGATACTGCTGTTCGGCGCGGAAAAACTCCGGTACGCGGCAGTGACCTGAAATTGCAATAAAATCACAATATTCAAGAGCATTTTCCACTATTTCGGCAACCGGCATTTTGCCGTCGCCGCAACAGTGCGAATGTACGTGCATATCACCTTTCACCCACATAATATCAAACCTTTCTGTCAATTTGGAAAAACAAAACCATCCGGCAGTTCCTGCCCGAGAGTGTTCCACTCCATAGCTTTTTCGTAAATCATAAACGCTTCGTTGACAGTATCTGCAACAGCTTCTTTGCCGCAAGGTTCCAGCGGCGGGCAGTGGTTGGCGGAATCAAGCAGCTGCAGCTTGACCGGTCCTTTGATCTTGTAAGGAGCGATCGCTTTACGGTTCATAATGCCTGTTTTTACTTTTTCGTAAATAAGTTCACAGGCAGCTTGCGGCACCATTGAGCAAGCCATATAGGGCGAAAGCGCCTGTTTGACTTCAGCAACCGCAATGCCGGGGATCTTGCCGCTGATTTCAGCAGTGATCTTGTCATCGCCGGAAACCATCACCGCCGGCACATTGAAATCTCCGGCTATCGCCGCCGCCATTGAGCCTTCGCTCAAATAAATTTCGCCATCATTGACCACCCACAAACTGTGCGGCGTTATCGAGCAGGGCGTTCCGCCCATAGCGTGCATACCCACCAGCACCATTGCATCAAAACTTTCATCCAGCAGCGGCAGCCAGTGCGGCCCGCTGCAGTTGCGCCCGTGAATGATCCGGCAGCGCGGGTCGAGTTCTTCAAAAATTATATTGTAGCCGCTGCCGTGGTTGTCATTGACTACAACTTCATCAGCGCCGGCATCAAAAGCGGCGCGTACAGCAGCGTTGACCTCATTGGTCAGCAGCCGGTACATACGACGGCGGTGTTCGATAACTTCATAATTGGGGCTTTTGCGGTTTTCAAAAAAGCAGAACCCGGCAACGCCTTCGATATCAGTCTGAACATATATTTTCATAAACTCCGTATCCTTTCCGGTAGATAAAATCCTTAAATTAAAATACATCATACCGCAAAAATTACAAACAAAAAATTGTAAATTAATCACACGCGGTGTATTGTTAAAAAAAACATATTTTTCACCCACGGGAAGCAATATATGTGTGCAGTATTTCTGTTGAGTATATTTCTGCTGATCTTCAACTGTTCAGCCGCCGGAACAGAAACTTTCCTGACTTATGAAAAATTCGGTGCCAGAGGCGACGGCAAAACCAATGATGCCGAAGCAATCATCTTGACCCACCGGCACGCCAATTCCTGCAATCTGCCGGTACGCGCCCGTTCCGGAGCGCACTATTACATAGGCCCGATGAGCACCGTTGCCATCATCCGGACCGATACCGACTGGGGAACGGCGCGTTTCACCATCGACGACCGCAAACTCACTGCCCGGGAGCGCCGCAACAGCATCTTTACTGTAAATATGAAACAGCGTGCTATCGGGCTTAAAAAAAGTGTCACGACCCTGAAAAAAGGTCAGAAAAAGATCGATGCCATTTTGGAACGCCCCGCAATGATCCTGGTACGCAACAGCAATGTAAAGCACTTCATCCGCTGGGGGGTAAACGCCAACAGCGGTTCGGAAATGCGCGACAGTTTTCTGGTCGATGAAAACGGCAATATCGATCCTGCCACCCCGGTGATATGGAACTTTGACGAAATATCTCATATATCCGCACGCCTGCTGCCGGAAAAAACTCTGACCATAAAAGGTGGAACCTTTACCACGCTTGCCAATGCGGAAAAGGGGCCGCACAGTTATTTTTCGCGCAATATAAAAATAGCCCGCAGCAATGTACTTGTGGAAAATGTCAGACACTATGTAAAAGAGCCGGAGTCGAAAGAGAGCCATCCCTATGCCGGATTCATCAGCATTACCGACTGTGCAAATGTAACGGTCAAAAACTGCGTTTTTACCGGCCGCAAACAATATTTCTGCAAAAAACCCAACAGCCAATCCACTTCAACGGGTACTTACGATATTTCAATAAATGGTGCGCTGAATGTGAAGTTCATAAACTGCACGCAGAGCAACGATATTTTTGACCGCCAATACTGGGGAATAATGGGCTCCAACAAATGCAAGAATCTGATTTACGACCGCTGCCGGCTTTCGCGGTTTGACGCACATCAGGGGGTGTACAATGCGCTTATCCGTGATTCAGAACTGGGTCACTCCGGAATCAATGTCACCGGGTTCGGTACGCTTACTGTGGAAAACAGCATCTGTAACGGCAGATATATGGTCAATCTGCGCCGCGATTACGGCAGTTTCTGGGATGGGAAAATAGTTATCCGCAACTCCGTGTGGAACGTTTCCGGCAAAGAGCCCGCCCTGCTGACAGGATTCAATAACGGAACCCACTGGTTCGGGTATAACTGCATACTGCCGGAAACTATTGATATAGATGGACTTAAAGTCAATAACAAAAATAACCGCTTCCCGGGTTATAAAGGGATAACTCTGCTGGGTAATTTTATTGATGCACCCAGGAACAGAAAAAAAGCCGACACCGGAAAATATCTGCCCCGTCCGGTAAAAAAAGTCACGGTAAAAAATATGAAAATCACCGGCAGCAGAAAATACTCGCTTACTCAAAATAAAAAGTTTTTCAAAAACACCGTGCTGGTCAGAAAATAACCGGTTCAGAGAAGAGATTACTTCAGAAGCTTCACAAAATTTTTCAAAATACGCGAACTGTTCTCCTCATCCCAGGCAGCCACAATCTGGCGCTTGAGCGGAAAAGGCGCATTCCGGTAAACCACATTTTCGCGCGAATCCTGCGTCCGCGGTTTGATTGCCAGTCCAATGCCCAGACCGGCGGCAACCAGCTGACGGGTGGCACGCAGACCCACTGCTTCCTGTTCAGCTTGCGGAAGTCTGCCGCAATGCTCCAGAAAGAAATTGTCAATATATTTGCGCAGCCAGGGCATCTGTTCCGCCGGCGGCAGAATAAAGTTGCAGTTGGCAAGATCTCCAATCTTCAGATCCTTTTTGCGCGCCAGCGGGTGCCGGGCGGGAAAAACCAGATTTACCGGCAGCTCCGTAAGCGGCTTTTTCCGCAAATCAGGCAGCGGTTCGCCTCTGTTGTTTATGGCCATAAAACCGATATCCGCCTGACCATTTTTAAGCTGCTCATAGACCATCGGAGAATTATGGCAGTCGCGGATAATGATCTTCACATCCGGGTATTTTTCGTGCATCACCCGGAAAATATCCTGCAGCAGAACATAGTCATAAACCAGATTTGCCACCGCCACGGAAAGCCGGCCGCTGTTGCCGCGTCCGGCGCGGCGGGCAAATTCGGCGGCTTCCGCCAATGTTCCGGGCAGCGGGGAGACCTTTTCGCGGAAAATCTCTCCGGCGGCAGTCAGAACGATGTTCCACTTGTCAGTACGGTCAAAAAGCTGGCAGTTGAGCTCTTTTTCAAGCTTGCCGATCTCTTTGCTCAATGCCGCCTGCGTTATGCCCAGTTCAGCAGCCGCACGGTTGAAGTGCAGTGTTGATGCCAGTTGCAGAAAAATTTCTATCTGACGGAATGTTGTCATATATTGATAACCTTTTATCTATCAAATTTATTTATTTAATATATTGTATTTTGGGCAAAATGCAATTATTTTGCACCATTATTATTTTTATTTAAAAATAAACAGGAGTTTTCTGCAATGTACAGCAAAATAATTTTCAGTGCCGCCTTGAGCGGTTTGATGCTGGGGCTCTGCGGCTGCAGCAAAAAAGTTGAAAAAGCGCGTGAGCGTTCAGTCCGTGTAATGACGCAGACGCTGGAAAAGCGCATTTTCCGCGAACAGCTGCCGGTGCAGGGCACGATTGCCCCGGTAGAATATGCCACCATTTCCGCCAAGATCAGCGGCACTCTGGAAATATTGAACGTTGAAGAAGGCGATAAACGCAAAACCGGCGATGTGCTTTTCGGCATCGACCGCCAGATCCTGAAAAATCAGGTGGTGGTAAAAGAAGATGAAATCAATGTCAAGGAAGCCGCGCTCAAGAGTGCAGAACTCTCACTCAAAACCGCCGAAATCACCCGCGCCCAGGCAAAACGCGATTACGAACGCGCCCTGACTCTGGCACGCTCGAACGCAATGAGCCGCAGCAATATGGAAAGCACCGAAACCGCGTATAAAACTGCGGAAATGGAAGTGCAGTCCGCCCATTCAGCCATTGTCAACGCCCGCGCCCAGCTCAAACAGGCACAGAGCAATCTTGCCATTGCCAAAAAGAATCTGGATGACTCGGTGGTACGCGCGCCGTTCGACTGCGTGGTGTTCAACAAGTATGTGGAAGCCAATGAGTATGTGACCACCGGTCAGAATATCCTGCGGCTGGAAAATCCGGATAAGCTGGAAGTCAGCTGCTACATTGCAGCGATGTATTTTCATAAAATCGTACCCGGCAAGACCGTGGTGGAATTCACCGACGGCACCGGCAAAGTGCTGGGCAAGTCTGTAGTCAGCTACCGCGCCCCGGGGGTCGATCCGGAAAGCCGTACTTTTGAATTCAAAGCTATCGTACCCAAAGATGTGAAACTTGTCAGCGGTATGCTCTGCGACATAAATCTGGTGCTGCAGGAAAAAGAATCCTACGGCCTGCCCGCTGATTCAATGCTGCTGCGTGCCAATGACCGCTACATAGTCTTTACAGTTGACCAGAACAAACGCGCGCAGAACGTCACTGTGGTGCGCGGTATTATTGACGGCAAATATTGCGAAGTACTCAATGCTCCGGAACTGCTGGGCAAAGAGATCGTTGTTTCGGGGCAGACATTTGTCAACAACAATACTCTGCTGAATATCATCAACGCAAAGCCTGCCAGATAACAGGGGAGTTTACTCAAGATGTTTTTAAGCCGGATAAGTGTTCACCGCCCGATCGCAATGAGCGCATTCATTATTGTGCTCATAATGATCGGCTGCTCCCTCTACCCCCGTTTGAGCATAGATTTGCTGCCGAACATTGAAATCCCCACCGTGCTGGTACGCTGCGATTACGAAGGCGCCAGCCCCGCGGAAATCGAAGTTGAAATCATCCGCAGAATCGAAGATGCCGTGTCATCGCTGGATGGCATCCGGCACATTTCCAGTGTGGCTATTGAAGACCAGGCAAATATTTCGCTGGAATTCAATATGGGTACCAATGTGGATATCGCCGCAACCGATATCCGCGAAGCACTCAATACCATCCGCGACAATCTGCCCGACGGCGCCAAAGAACCGCGTATCCGCAAGATCGACACCAACGCCACCAGCGTGGTGCAGGTATTTCTGGTAGGCGACCGCACCCAGGAGGATCTCTACGACTTTGCCGATGACGTGCTTGCCGACCGTTTTGCAACCGTTCCCGGCGTTGGTGAAGTGCGCGTGTACGGCTCCAATGAAATGCAGATGCATATTCTGCTTGACCGTAAAAAACTTACGGCAATGAACCTTTCTATCAGTACGATCGTAAACAAACTCAAAGCCAATAACGTGCGCAAGCCGCTGGGGCGTATCCAGTTTGATAAAAGCGAAAAAAACGTGACCTTTACCGGTGACTACAAAGACCTCGAAGAGATCCGCTCGCTGGAAATCGGCACCGTTAAAAACAAGCGCGTTTATCTGCGCGACATAGCTGAAATCAAACTTATGAGCCGCGAGATCCGCAGTAAAGCATTTGTCAACGGCAAGCCGGCGGCACGCTTCAATGTGATCAAGAAAGCCGAAGCCAACGCCATTGATGTTATTGCCGGCATCCGCCAGCGTGTGGAACAGATGAAAAGAAGCGGCGAACTGCCTTCCGGTATGGAACTGGTGTGGTTCAAGGACTCCGGAGAATTCATCCAGGCATCGGTGGATGATGCCAAAGGCTCCATCATTACCGGGATCATTCTTACAGCGGTGCTGCTCTTTCTGTTTCTGCACGATGTACGCAGTACCTTTATTGTTATGATCTCAATGCCGATTTCGGTGGTGGTTACCTTTGCGGCAATGGCGTGGCTCAATTACTCGTTCAACATTATGACACTGTTGAGTCTGGGCTGTTCAGTAGGGGTGCTGGTGACCAACAGTATTGTGGTGATCGAAAATATCTTCAATCACCTCAATCGCAAAGAGGATATCAAACACGCCGCCGAGCACGGTACCGGTGAAGTTATTGCCGCAGTTTCCGCCAGCGCGCTGACCAACGTGGTGGTGTTTGTGCCGGTTATGATGATGACTACGCGTATCGGCACAATGATGCGTCCGTTTGCGGGGGTGATGGTGGCTGCTACTCTGGTATCGCTCTTTATCAGTTTTACGCTGACTCCGATTTTGAGCTGCATATTGCTCAAAAATTACAAGCCGCAAGATGAAAACAGCAAAAAGACACTGCTGCAGAAGTTCTTTATCCCGTGGGATATAGCTTACAATTGGCTCTGCAGAAAATTCAATAAAAGCATCGAATGGACCAGCCGCCACCCGCGGATCATTGTAGCAGGGACATTTGCCGCGGCGGCAATGGTGTGGTTCTTTATTGTGCCGCAGGTGGGGTTGTCGTTCCTGCCGTTCTGCGACCAGGGCGAAATCCGCATTCGCTTTGAATTCCCGACCAATTACAATCTGGAGACTACCGAAAAACTGCTGCACGAAGCCGAAGATCACCTGAAAAAGTTTGACTTTATCACCGGTACTACGCTCTGGATCGGTACCTCCGGTGCACCGCGCGGACAGGTTTCCACAGCAGTATATGTAGGTCAGATCAACCTGAACACCACCAAAAAGTTCCAGCGCAAGGAAACTATTTACGAATTGCAGGATATATTGCGCAAAGAGTTGAGCTATCTGGATAACTGCCGCGTGACTATGAGCATACCTGCCACCTTCGGCGGCAGTACGTCGGAAATCAACTGCACGATCAGCGGCCCGGAACTGGAAGTGCTCGAAGAAGTGGAAAAGAAGGTTATGGAAACCATTCCGGCGCTTGCCATCACCCGCGACCTCGACAGCAGCAGCCGTGAACGCAAAACCAATATCAACATCACTCCGGATCGAACCATTCTGCAGAACCTCGGTTTGAGCGCCAATGACCTCTACACCAATCTGGTAGGATCACTGGACGGGATCGAAGTCGGCGACTACCGCACCGGTACGCGTACTTATGACATCCGCCTGAAAAACCAGAAGGAATACGGCGAAACACAGCTTAAACAGAATGCGCTTGCCACCAAGGACAACAATCCGCTCAATACCGAAGTCGTGGCAAAAATCACCGAAGAGGCGCGTCCTGTAATCATCAACCGTTACGATAAAAACCGCAATATGTATATCTATGCAAATGGCGCTCCGGGGCTGGCGCTGGGGGTGGTTTCCGGCAAGATCGCCGAAACTGCCAATGCTGTGCTCCCGCCCGGATATACCTTGCGTATGCGCGGCAACGTGGAAATGATGAACGAAACTGCTGAAGAATTCACCCAGGCACTTATTCTGGCAGCTTTGCTGACCTATCTTTTGATTGCGGCAATTATGGAATCGTGGACCAAACCGTTTTTGATTATGTTCACGGTGCCGCTGGGCTTTCTGGGGATGTATGTAACGCTCTTCTGCTTAAAGATGTCAATGTCGATGATGGGACTGCTCGGCGGGGTTATGATGATCGGTATTGTGGTGAACAATGCTATTCTGATCCTTGACGAATGTACAAACCTCACCCGCAACGGCGTGACCACACACAAGGCAATGCTGATGGCTGCGGAATCTAAATTCCGCCCGATCGTTATGACCAGTATTGCATCGGTGGCGGGTATGCTGCCGATGGCGTTCGGTACGGGGCTGGGGTCGGAGCTGCGCAGCAGTTGCGGCGTGGGCGTGGTAGGCGGTCTGGCAATTGCTTCGCTGCTGACGCTCTACGTTATACCTGCACTCTACTTTGCATTTGTACGCGATACCGCCAAAAAAGCGTAAAAAAATGGGGGGTGTTGCAAAACCTTAAAAAAGTTTGCAGCAACCTTTTTTTTATTTTGTCAAACCGCAGCAGAGTATTTTAGTTTTTTTCTTGCAATAGCGTGATTTTTTACAGAAAAAAATATTGCAATTTACTTATAATAAACAAGTTGG
>JAZNBV010000020.1:0-30562 GCA_045587205.1 Victivallaceae bacterium | reverse complement strand
AAACAAATGGAATTTTATTTTTGAATACATTTGAACTCAAAAACAAGGATTTGACAAAAGAGGGTAGCTTTTTTCAAGAAATACCAAGCTCAAACTATGTCCCAAAACACCATTTTTAAAAAATTATGGGATTTCTGTGAAAAAAAAGTGAAAAATTCAAGCAAAAACACGATAGTTGTGCTATATTGTAAGGAAGTACAATTTCCCTTAAAATTCAAAAACATTATTCGGAGGTAACACTATGCAGGTACCTTTGTTGGACCTCGTTCCGCAGTACAAAGCACTCAAAAGCGAATTTATGAAAGTTATGGAAGAAGTCTGCGACTCCCAGCGTTTCATCCTCGGCGACAAAGTCGTTGAATTTGAAAAAGCTGCCGCCGCCTACTGCCAGACCAATGACAGCATCGGCGTTACCAGTGGTTCTGATGCGCTGATCATCGCTCTGATGGAAGCCAATATCGGCGCCGGCGATGAAGTCATCACTTCCACCTTCACCTTTTTTGCCACCGCCGGTGCCATTGCCCGGGTGGGTGCAACTCCGGTTTTCTGCGATATCGACCCGGTGACTTTCAACATCGATCCGGCAAGTGCCGCCGCCAAAGTAACTGCCAAAACCAGGGCGATCATCCCGGTGCACCTGTTCGGTCAGGCCGCCGATATGGGCAGAATTATGGAACTTGCCAAAAAACACAACCTCATTGTTATTGAAGATGCCTGCCAGGCGATCGGTGCTGAATACGAAGGCAAGCGCGTAGGTTCCATCGGGGATTTCGGCTGCTTCTCGTTCTTCCCGAGCAAGAACCTCGGATGCTTCGGCGACGGCGGACTTGTTTCCGTGCAGTGCCCGGAACGTGCTGCGCGCCTGCGGATGCTCCGCAACCACGGTCAGGGCGGCACCTATGTGCATAATATGGTCGGCGGCAACTTCCGTCTGGATGCGCTGCAGGCAGCAGTGCTTTCCATCAAACTGCCGCACCTCGACAGTTGGAGCGAAGCGCGTCAGAAGAACGCTGCTGAATATGAAAAACTTTTTGCTGCAGCCGGTTTGGACGGCAAAATCGTCACTCCCAAAGCCGCGGCTTACGCCAACCGCCATATCTACAACCAGTACAGCATTCTGGTCAAAGACGGCAAGCGTGATGAACTCAAGGCCTTTTTGCAGAGCAAGGGTATCGGTTGTGCGGTTTATTACCCGCTGTGCCTGCACTTGCAGGAATGCTTCAAGAATCTCGGAGGCAAGGCCGGCGATTGTCCGGTAGCCGAACAGATCTCCGGCGAAATTCTGGCTCTGCCGATCTATCCTGAATCGACCACTGAAATGCGTGAATACGTCGTCAGTGCCATCAAAGAATTCTTTGCCTGATAAAACATTACCCACGCGGAGTTGCACAGATCAATGGCAAAAGACCGGCACAAAGATAAAGCAGCCGCTGAACAGTTCGATATGCGGACCTATTGGCGGCTGCTGGGTTACACCCGTAAATACTGGAAACGCCTTACCATCGGTATTCTCGCCGGCTTTATGGTCGGCGGTTCTATGCTTGCGGCATTGCTGATGCTGCCGGATATGGTTGAATCAGTCAATCCTTCCGCCGCCACTCCGGCAGTAAAGATCTCTGCCGGATCGACCCGGGTGCTGGAAAAAATCGAAAATACTCCGCAGTGGCAAAAACTCGACCGCAGCGAAAAATTGCTGGCGATCGAAATAGCACTTGACCCGTCAAAGGGTGCAAAGGACCCCAAACTGGCAGAACTTATTGAAGATATGCGTAAATATTCTGAAAAGTTCAATCTGCCGGTAAAGGTTGCTGACCACGATTTAACTATTACCTACCCCAAAAAAATTATCATACCGATAATCCGTCCGGATGGGAAGCTGGCGTGGCCGGTCTTTGCATTTTACGCGTTGTTCTTTATTACAGCGTGGACGTTTAAGAATGTGGCAAGTTACATCAACCATTACTGTATGCGCTGGGTGGGATCGCGAGTGGTTTCGGATATGCGCGACGAAATATTCCAGTGTCTGACCCGTCAATCACTGGCATTTTACGGCAAAAATGATGTAGGTACACTTATCTCACGCTGCACAACGGATACAGCTTCAGTGGAATCAGCCGTGGCAGATTCTATTGTGGATGTCACCCGCTGTCCGATTGAAATTGCCGCCTGCGTCACGGCAATGATCGTGGTTTGTCTGGAATACGGCAACATCGCCTCACTGATAATTCTGCTGGTGGGCTTGCCGCTGCTGCTTTTGCCGCTGATGCTCATAACCCGATCGATCCGTAAGATTTACCGCAACAGTTTCAAAAAAATCGCCAATGTTACCAGACGTATGCACGAGGTTTTCAGCGGCATTCTGGTGGTCAAATCCTACAATATGGAAGAAACAGAACACCGCAAGTTCCACGTTGAAAACCGCAAATATCTGCGTGCAGTGATCCGGGCGTTGCGGCTCCAGCTTTTGATGGAACCTCTGACTGAAACCATTTCAATCGGCGGCGGATTGGTTTTTCTGGTTTACGCGTACAGCAAAGGCGTTACCATCACCCAGCTTACCGCGCTGATGGCGCCGGCAATCGTAGCATATCAGCCGATCAAAAAGATGACCAAACTGGTGACATCGCTCCAACGCAGTATCGCCGGGGCTGACCGTTATTTTGAAATTATTGATACTCATACGGAACTGCCTGAAAAGCCCGACGGGGTGAAACTGCAGAGCTTTGAACAATCCATTGAGTTCAGAAATGTCAAATTCGGCTACGATTCACGCAACATCCTTGACGGAATAAGTTTTTCCATTCCCAAAGGGTCGCTGGTGGCAGTAGTCGGCTCCACCGGTTCAGGCAAAACGACCATTGCCAATTTGATAGCGCGTTTTTACGATGTACGCGATGGATCAGTTACGATCGACGGAGTGGATGTGCGCGATTGCGATGTAAAAAGTTTGCGTAAACTTATCGGCATAGTCAATCAGGATCCGCTGCTGTTCAACACTACCATAGCTGAAAATATTGCTTACGGCTGTCCGGAAGCAACCCGTGAAGATATTATGAAAGCCGCCGCCGATGCGAATGCCGAAACATTTATTACCGACGGACGGCATACCGAAGGTTATGATACCGTTGTCGGCGAAAAAGGGTTCCGCCTCTCCGGCGGCGAGAAACAGCGTGTGGCAATTGCCCGCGCCATATTGAAAAACCCGCCGATCCTGATTCTGGACGAAGCCACAAGTGCACTGGATACCGTAACCGAACGCCTGGTGCAGAATGCACTCAACAGGGTAATGAGCAACCGTACCGTTTTTGCCATTGCCCACCGTTTGAGCACCATAAAAAATGCAGATCTGATTATTGTTCTGGATCAGGGGCATATTGTGGAACGCGGCACTCATCAGGAATTGCTGGAGCTTAACGGATTTTATAAAAAGCTTCACGATACGCAATTTGATCAGAACGCATAATAAAATCTGCAGTCAAATCCACTACAGATATTTTATGGATACAATACAGGTTTGTTATGTACAAGGCGGCATTTTTAAAAAAACTTCCACTCGAAACGCGGTCTGTCCACTGTGTGGGGATCGGCGGTATCGGTGTATCAGCCATTGCCGGATTGCTGCTTGAAGGCGGTTTTTCAGTCAGCGGCAGCGATATTGCCATCAATGAAAATTGCAGAGAGCTGCAAACTAAAGGTGCAGCTGTCGCCCCCGCCGGGCACCGGCTGGAAAATCTGCCGGGTACGGAGTGTTGTGCAGTAATCTCCACAGCTGCTGCCAATATGAGTAATCCGGAAATTACTGCAATGCTCAAGCGGGGGGCAATGTTCTGGAGCCGTGGCGAGTTTCTTGGCGAACTCTGCCGCTGTTATCAGCGTCCGGTGATGATTGCCGGATCACACGGCAAAAGCTCCACCACCGCGATGCTGGGGTGGATAATGAAAGAGCTTTCTGTCAATGCCGGCTTGCTGCTGGGTGCCAAATATCAGGATGTTGACAGTAATTACGCCGTTGGCAACGGCGATATACTTCTGGCAGAAGCCGATGAGAGCGACGGCACGCACGCCCTGCTCTCCGGCGAATTAGCGCTGATAACCAATATCGATGGCGACCACGCCTGGAACGCGGAACAGAAAATCCGGCAGGAAAAAGAGTTTATCCGCTTTGCAAAAAATTTCCGGCACGTTATCTGTATAGATTCCTCCAAATGCCGTGAATTGTTGGCAAATTTGCCGAATTGTGAAATATTGCCGCAGGAACGACTGGAAAAATTGGCGGCAATGACTCCGGAGTGGATGCTCGGCTATGAACGGAGCAATGCGGCACTGGCACTTGCCGGGGCAGAGTATCTGAAGATCGACCTGTCCAAAGCAGCTGAAGCATTAAAAAGTTACCCCGGAATCAAACGGCGGCAGAATGAAGTCTTTGCCTGCGGCAATATAAAAGTAGTGGAAGATTACGCACATCACCCTACCGAAGTTGCAGCATCGCTGGATGTACTGCACAGGCGTTATCCGGAATATGCGCTTACAGTGGTTTTTCAGCCGCACCGCAGCAAAAGGCTGCAGCATTACTTTAATGAATTTGTGGAAATCTTTAAAAATCCTCAATTCAGCGTGATTGTGCTGCCGGTATTTTCGGCGTGGGAATCAGTGGAAATCGATGCACCTGATCATAAAACACTTACGGCGGCAATCAATGCTTCCGGCGGCAATGCGGCAGTTGCAGAAAATGATTTTTCAGCTCTGGCAGAAGATCTTGCCGCATTGCAGAAAAAGCGTGAACCGCAATTGATAGCATTGATCGGAGCCGGTGATATAGAAAATCTGACCGCGCATATAAAAAGCAGTTTCAGTTGAGCATTAATATATTCAGCAATAACAGGAGCACATATTATGAGTGATTTTGACGAAATACCAGGCGGCAGCGAAACTATTCTGATAGTGGACGATCACGAAACCATCTGGGATTTTCTTATCGAAGCACTGCAGGAACTCGGTTATTCGGTTCTGCTGGCAGAAAATGGTCTGGATGCAGTGGAGATCTACCGTGAAAATCCCGGCGTTGTCGATTTGGTGCTTCTGGATATGATTATGCCCAAATGCGGCGGTCATCAGGCGTTTTATCAGATCCGCGAATTGGATCCCAACGCCAAAGTACTGCTCTCCAGCGGATATGTTTCGGAATCGGAAGTTCAGGATCTTTTGCGTCAGGGTGCGTGCGGATTTCTCTCCAAACCGCACCGTATTGCAACTGTAGCCCGGGCAATACGCGCCGCACTGGACGGCAATATGCAACCGTAAATAATTGCAGAGAATAAATGTTATGAATGTTGGTACTCTTTTCCGCGCACGGGCAATAAAGAATGTGTTCGGCGGCGATGCCATAGCCCGGCTTGAAAATCAGGTGGTTTTTATCCCCGGCCTGATTGCCGGCGAAGAATTCGTGGGCCGTATAACCAAACTCAACAAAGACTATGCCCGCGCCGAAGTAGTGGAGATCACCCGGAAAAGTCCGGAACGGATCACGCCGGAATGCAGCGGTGCCGGGCGCTGTCCCGGCTGCGTGTACGGTCATTGCACGCATAAAGAGGAACAGAAACAGAAACTCAATCAGCTGCGGGATTTCCTTAAACCGCTGGAAGTGGCTCCGGAACTGGTTCAGGGGTGCAATCTGGAAAACTCTCCTGCGGAATTTTACCGCAACAAGATAAAATTGACTATGCGCAAAGCCGGCGGCGAAGCGCAGTTGGGGTATGTTTTTCCTGATGGCAGAATGTACCCGTTGAAGAGCTGCCGTCTGGCATCAGAAAAAATCAATGCCCGGTTAGCTGAATTACTGCAGGATCCGGGTTTTATCCCCTCGCTGCACGACCGGATGACACTGACGCTGCGCGAATCAGCTGACGGAGTGATATTTTTTCGCAATTCTCCGGGTAAAAATGCCCCGCTTTTGCGCGAAAAAGTGCTGGGACAGGATTTTATGGTTCCGCAGGATGGATTTTTTCAGGTCAATCAACACGGACTTGATACCCTTGCCAAACTGGTTTACGATTCGCTGCAGCAGAGTAACTGCACACATTTTATAGATGCGTATGCCGGCAGCGGACTTTTCGGTACCGTAGCCGCCGCTGCCGGAGTTCCCTGCATAGCCGGGGTGGAGGAAAATCCCTCTTCTGCGGAAACAGCCAAGTTGAACTGGCGCAATTCCGGAGCGGAAAATATTGATTTTTACACTGGCGATGCAGCTGAATATCTGCTTGAACTGCTGAACAATGCCCCGGAAGATGCGGTAGTGCTTTTTGACCCGCCGCGCGCGGGGCTGGATTCGCGGGCAATACGGACATTGAATGCCAGCAGTATCCGCAAAGTTATCTATATATCCTGCCATCCGGCGACACTGGTCCGCGATCTGGCCCGGCTTCAGCGCGGCGGCTTTGCTGTGAAACTTGTGCGGATGATCGATATGTTTCCACGCAGTGCCCATTTTGAAACCTTCACCGAACTTGTCAGGTAATCAGCTATGAGTAAAACCGTCGGGCAAAATTCTAACTCTGCAGCATCATCGCAGCCGGATTATCTCGGTCACCGGCAGCGGTTGCGCGAGCGTTTTCTGCTCAATGGATTGGAAGGAATGCTCGACTACGAAATTATGGAATTAGTGCTGACAATGGTAATTCCGCGCAGGGATGTAAAGCCGCTTGCCCGTGCGTTGTTAAGAAAATTCGGCAATGTCATCGGGGTTCTTTCCACGCCGATAAAAACGCTGGAAAAATTTCCCGGACTCGGGCACAGTTCCGCCACCGGGCTGAAGATAATATTTTCCACCATCCAGCATTGTCTGCTGGAAAAAACCCGAAAAAGGGATTTGCTTGAAGACAAACAGGAGATCCGGGATTTTATCCGGATGAAACTGGGAATCCATTACCGTGAATCTTATATGCTCATTTTTCTGGATGCACGCAATCAGCTGATCGATTACTGCGTAATTGCCGAAGGTACTGTTGACTATGTCATCAATTATGCCCGCAATATAGTTGAAGAAACCGTGCTGCAGAATGCCAGCAAAGTAATAATGGTACATAATCATCCTTCCGGAATTTGTACACCGTCACAGGAAGATATAGACTCTACTTACAAGATATATGCGGCATTGGACGCTATCGATGTGGAACTCTTTGACCATATCATTGTTTGCGCAGATGATGTTTTCAGTTTCACAGAGCACCAATTGAGTTTGAAAGGCTGACTTATGGATCAAACAGAAAAACAGGAACAGCGCGCGGCAATACTGGGCGAAATAATACTTTCATCGCGCAAGGTAGAGAGTTTTCTGCACAAGCTCTGCGGTTCTACGGAAGTAGCCGGCATTCACGCGCTTACCGAATTACTGGGCAGCAAACTGCCTGATGAATTAAAACGGAAGCTGCATTACATTGCCACAGTGCGCAATCACGCCGCCCACGAAGATACGTTTGAACTTTCCGCAGAAGATTTTGCCGGATATAAACGCGTCGTTGAAGAAACGCTCACCGGTCTGCAAGCCATTTTCCCTGAAAAAACCGCAGAAAACAACACCGCAGATAATGAAAAACCCCATACCACGGCGGATCTGGCTGCGGAGCGTGAACTCTTTGAACGCATATCCAACAGATTATCGCTGCTGGGCTATCTGCCGGCAGTCGGCAATATATACACAGCGTATCTGCTGCTTTATACAATGCTTAAACAGGGATACCTGCTGCTGCTGACAATGGTGTATATCTGTTCGGCTGTTCTGGCAGTAAAAGGATGCACCGCAGCAGACACCGTTGACCGCGGATTGCTTTACGTAGCGGCGGCGGCTTTTCTGATTGCTTATATATGCACAGTAATACTCTGTTTCAAACAACCGTTGAGAGGCATTCCGCGCGGATGGGGTCTGCTTCCGGGGCTGAATATGATCTATCTGCCGATGCGTTGGCTGTGTGACCTGGAATGGGTCAAATTTACAGTTGCATTGTTTGGTCTGGCAGCAATTGCCGGTGCCGGTTTTCTGATTTTCAAACAGCTTTATATCTACGCAGCATACGCCGCAGCAGTAAGCTGGGTACTCAGCGCCACCGCCGCTTTTATCTGGGGGAAGAAGTGTGAAGAAGCATAATTTTCACCGCCCCGAATTGCTGGCTCCGGCAGGCAATCTGGAAACCGCAGTTGCCGCGTTCAGCGCCGGAGCTGATGCAGTGTACCTCGGACTGGGTAAATTCAATGCCCGCAACCGGGCGGAAAACTTTCAGCTCAAAGATCTTGCCCGGCTGCAGGAATACGCCCGCAGGCTCAATAAAAAGGTCTATGTAACGCTTAATACATTGGTTACAGAGTCGGAACTTCCGGAATTTTTCACATTTGTATCCGAAGTTGCCCGAATGCAGCCGGATGCAGTTATTGTGCAGGATCCGGGGGTGATTTATATGCTGCGCAGGTATTTTCCACACCTGACACTGCACGCTTCCACGCAGATGAATATACACAATTCCTGCGGAATAAAAATGCTTGAATATCTGGGAGTGAAACGTGTTATTCTTGAACGGCAGATAACGCTTGAGGAATTGAGAACCATTGCCCGGCAAACCACAATGGAACTGGAAGTTTTTGTTCACGGATCGCTTTGCATAAGCCTTTCCGGGCGTTGCCTTTTATCCAATTATGCTGAAAATGCTTCCGGCAACCGTGGTATGTGCCGCCAGTTGTGCAGGCGCAATTACCGTACCGCACCGGATTCGGCAGTAAAACCCTATCTCTCATCGCAGGATCTGCAAATTATGCAGGAATTGCCGGAGCTTGCCAAACTCAAGATCGCGTCGCTCAAGATCGAAGGCCGCTTGCGCGGCCCGGATTATGTGGTGCCCGTAGTCAAAGCATACCGCAAAGCACTGGATGAACTGCCGGAGTTGGAAGAACCGCTGCATATGATCCGCCGGACGATTTCCCGCCCTGCCGGAAGCGGTGCATTGTATGGTTTTGACAAACTTATCAGCAGTGATCCGCAGGCTGTTTTCGGCAGAAAGGCAGGTGAAATAACTGCTGTAAATCATAACGGTATGACCGTCCGGCTCTGTGACCGCATCCATCTGGGCGACAAATTGCGCATTATCAACAGCACCAGTGCCAGTTTGAGCGGCTTTGAATTAACGCAGATATTCAGCCGCAATCAAGAGGTTTCCAGTGCCAACAGCGGCAGTACAGTATTTATTCCGGGGCGTTTTCCTGCCGCAGACGGAGTACTGCATCTTTATAAAATGGGCGAAAACGGCTATGATTTCAAGCGTCAGGCCGGCGCCTTGCCGGAACCGCGGCAAGGCATAAATCTGGCAATTGAACTGGATGAAAACGGATTGCACATAACGGCTCCGGAACTGTTGGAATTTGAATTTCACAGCGAAAATTTTGCGTCTGCAGAAAAGTGCGCTGTCAGCGAACAGGATCTGCAGGAAGTCTTTTCTGCAACCAGCGATTCATTGCGGGGCAATGTGGTTTCTGTAAAAATTTCCGGTAAGTGGTTTGCCCCCAGAAGCGTCCTGAAAAATCTGCGGCGCGAACTTTTTACCGCATTACAGCGCGAAATAAGTAAAATCGCTGCACAACCGACCAATACCGACCGGGCAAAACTGCGTTTTTTCCGCGATTATCAAGCAATAAAACCTGCCGTAAATATCAATGCGGAAATGCCGGAAGTAGCTAAATCTATGGCGCTGCCCGGATTTATTGCTGAAGGCGATCTGAAAATGTGGCAAGACCGGATACAAACGGCATATCAGAACGGCATCCGTAATTTTACCATAGGCGGACTTTTCGGCATAATGCTTTTAAAAACAGCAATCGGTTCGCTCAAAGGGCTTGATATTTCGGCAGTTTATCCTCTGCCGGCAGCAAATTCGCAGGCGGTCAGGCTGCTGGAGTATCTGGGGGTAAAAAGTTTTATGCCGTGGGTGGAACTGCCGCAGAGTTTGCGCAATGAGCTGCTTTTGCACAGTGTATTGCCGGCATTGCCGCTGCCGGAAGATTGCGAACTGCTTGCCACGCGGGCACCGCTGCGCGGTAAAAAATTGATCGACAAAAATGGGCAGACTTATAAAATAGTCTGGGATAAAGCAGAAAAACTCTGTAAAATCTATGGTGAAAAACCTGCTCCGGAGCAATTTGCCGCAGCAGAAATTTATTGAACCATCCGCTTGAGATAGTTTGGCAGATTGCTTACCCGGCGTGTCACTTTCTGCAATGCTTCAGCAAACACCGCAGTGGAACCGACACACAAAAGCTGCTTTTCAGCACGGGTCATTGCGGTATATACCATTTCGCGGGTCATCAACGCATCGCAGGTATGAGGCATAACAAATACCACTTCGCCAAAGCCGCACCCCTGTGCCTTATGCACACTCATAGCAAATACCGCTTCGTGTTCCGGCAGATCAGCAATATTAAAAGAGTGGCTGTTGTTTTCAAAGAAAACTTTTTTTCTGCCTTGTTCATCCACTCCGACCAGCCCTATATCACCATTGAACAATCCGGTGCGGTAATCGTTGGATTTTATCAGCAGCGGCACACCCACCGAGTAGAGATCCTTCAATTTCAAATGCTTCATACATATATTGTTCAGCTGATGGATACCACGCGTTCCCTGATACCCGGGCGCCAGCAATTTATATGAATTGAGCAGTGCAAATGCTTTGGCAAGATTTTCTTCTGAAGCCCGGGCCGCCAGTTCCGGAAGATCAGAAAGTTTTTCCCCCGAAGCCAGACGGGGCTGAAAGAGTTTGTTTTTGAGGAGTTTTTCAAGATCACGCTCATTGGCATCCATAAAATCAAATTCCCTGCCGGAACGAGATGCTATATAGTCAGCAATTGCGGTGAAGTTGTCATTGCTCTGCAAATTGCGGATGATCCCGGCAATTTCTCCCAACAGCGGAGCATCTTTATCAAAACGGTGATTTTCACAAAGTTCGATCAGGCAGCCGTCCAGTGCGCTTGCCTGCGGAATATCAGCAAAAGAATCCGCATCCCAGGTGGTCTGCTTTTTAAAACACGCCGCCACCACCGGATCAACCACATTGGCTCTGGCAGAATCACAGATATCTGCCAGCACGGAGCCAGCTTCCACACTGGCAAGCTGATAGCGGTCGCCCAGCAATATAAGTTCAGCGTCCGGCGGCAAAGCCTCCACCGTGCGTGCCATCAGATTCAGCGGCACCATTGAACACTCATCAATCAGGAGCAGATCGCAATCCAGCGGATTATCAGAATTATGCTTGAATTCGTTATCGTTGAACCTCACCCCCAGCATCCGGTGAATAGTGGAAGCACGCAAATCCTCCAGGGCAGAATGATCTGTATTTCCAGCGAGGTACTGCAGATTTTTATGGATCGACTCTTCCAGACGCACCGCAGCTTTGGCAGTGGGAGCCGCCAGCAGAATACGCATATCGGGGCGTTTTTTCAATTTAAGTGCCAATACAGCAGCAGCTACTGTGGTTTTGCCCGTACCGGGCCCGCCGGAAAGCACCGTCAATTTGTGGCGCTGTGCCGCCAGTACAGCCAACTGCTGATAATCGATCGCCGGATGCTTTTCTGCATCAGAGAAAAAACTGACAATACCGTGCAGCCCACCTGCTTTAAGTTCCGGCAGCGGCAGAACGGCTGCGGCCCGGTCAAGCAATGCCTTTTCCACAGAGCGCTCAAAACTCCATTGTCTTTGCAAATAACAGCCGCCGTTGCAGTCAAGCACCAGCAAAGTCTCCGGCACTTTACTGACAGGAGAGTCAAATACCGCTATAACCTCTCTGAAAGAATCATTTTTCAATGCTTCCCGCCACCCGTTATATTCAGGAAGAGTCAACTGCATATCATTGTTGCGTCCGGTCAGCACTGTACCGCCGCAGTCCGCAAGCTGAACACAAATGTGTTTTTCCAGAGAATATTGAGCAGCAAGCACCATAGCCATATAGAGTTCCGGAGATTCACTCTTGCTGCAGCGCAGTACCATATCGCCCATCACCTGTGCGGCAGGACTGAAGATGCCGCTCTGCCGGACAAAATTACGCGCTTTATCTATTTCAAGCATTGCACACCTCCCCGGCGTCAGACGGACAGATAACATCTGCCAGCATCTGAATTGTTTCGAACGGAACCTGTGTTGAAAAGATCCCTGCCGGTGTTTCCAGCATCATACCGCGCAAAAATATGTAATAAACACCGCCGATATATTTATCATACAGTTCCTTATCAAATGATTTTCCCAACCGCTGTTCCAGATAACGCATCAATGCCGCCAGATAACAGAGGTACTGCATCGGATATGAGGCTTCAAACATTGCGCGTTTGAGCAAATCCCCGGAAAAATTTTCCTCCCGCCGATCCAGTGTATTGGATTTCCAGTCCACAATGTAAAATTTGCCGTCATACTCAAAAACCATATCGATAAATCCGGTAAAAAGTCCTTTGTGAGCATCCAATATGCTCTGACTGCGGAAATTTTCACCGAATTCGCTTATCATATATCTCTCCACTGCGTTGATCATATCTTCCACTGCAAAACTCTTCGGCGACGAAAGCAGAAATTCAAATTCATTGAGTCTGCGGGCACGGTCAAGTGTTTTCAACTGCATATTGCAGGGCAGCGTGTACTGCATAAGCCGATTGAACATTGCAGAGGATTTTTCGGCATAATCAGGATCGTCAAAACCGAATATCCGCAGGATATTCCCCACCCGTTCAGCAGTAAATTCCTGTGTAAAATCACTGACTTCCAATATCTTGTGCCACGCATTGCCGACGGCGGCTCCGCCGGGGATATCCCAGATACCGCCGGCAAGCCGGCTGGCAGAGGGGGCAGTATCCTTTACTTCTTCATCATCGTTACGGTCAAAGTCAAAACCTCCGGCATCATCATCTGCATCAAAAATCAGCGATGAATAACTGACTATTCCCCACTGATTCTGTACTGTTTCAAAAGATTCAGGCGGAACCAGTTCGACTTCCTGCTGCCGGTGATAAAAATAGTGCGAAAGAGGCTGTTTATCCAGTAAAATGGACGGCACAGTAAATGATGCTTCCGGCAGCTCAAAACCGCTTGCCGTATGCAAAAATCCGGCAAGCTGATTTTCCAAATCGTCTGTATCCACTCCGCGCATACAGCAAAGCCAGTGCATTGGAGTATAATTTATATCTTTGCCCATCTTGCCCCAGCTGACAAAACACCCGTATCTTGCCCGGGTAACTGCCACATAAACCAGGCGCATTATCTCCTGCAGTTCTTCGATCCCGGCAGTCAAACGCACTGATTTATCAAGTTCATCCGGATTGCAGTACAAATTATCTCCCCGGTGATAAACTTTAAGATCTTCGCGCTGCAGCGGATAGCGGCCTGCCAGCTGCGGCAAAAATACTATGGGAAACTGCAATCCTTTGGATGCGTGAACTGTCATAAGCCGGACAGCAGAACGGTTGGACTCAAGCATTTCGGCAGCTTCATCATCATTTATGCCGTCGGCAATTTTTTCGTACAGATAATTCAATACTCCGCGCGGTGAAAGATGATTATTCAACTCTGCCGCCGCCAGCAGATCCCCCAGTTGGGTCATATTGGCAATGATCCGTTCGCCGCCGCGCCAGGTTGCCCACCTGGATTTGAGTGCATATTTACTGAAAACCGTACGCATAAATACAGCTGTACCTTTTTCTTTCCAACACCGTTCCAGTTCCATAAGCGCCAGGCGCCACTCCAGCAAAACATTCTGATTGGCAACTTGCAGTGAATCCAGATCGCTTATATTCATATTGCCGATGATTCCAAGCATTGCAATACGCACAGAATTATCCCGGTCATTTTCCAATACACCTTGCATAAATGCGGCAAGTTCCCCGGCTTCGGAAGAACTCCATACACCGCGTTTACGCTCGCAAACGGTCGGTATATTGTACATTTCCAACAGATTACGCATTGTTTCCAATGCATAATTATCATACGCAAGAACCGCTATATCGCCGGGTTCCACATCGCGAAAAGTATCTTTTTCAGGCAGCCGGAAGCGTTTTCCCGTCAGCATTTTCAATATATCTTCAGCGCACGATTCCAACAATGAATTGGTATTGGCTTCGAGATCCACACTCATCTGCAAAGGCTCATACAACTCCTCTCCATCCAGCAGCATACCGCACACAGGCTTATCATCCGGCACCCGGGCATTATTGTAAACAATATCGTTGGAAGCAAAAAGCGAATTATGCCGGAAAAAACGGTTGAAAGCATTGATAAGCGGTTTGGAACTGCGGTAATTCGTAGTCAGAGTATAAACAGCTCCACCGGTGGCAATGCACTCTTTCCGCGCAGTCATATAGGTAGCAAGATCGCCGCCGCGGAATGAATAAATAGCCTGCCGCGGATCACCAACCATAAAAAATACCGGATCAGGGCGTTGTATAAAAATACGCTTGAATATATCATACTGCACCATATCAGTATCCTGAAATTCATCAATGATACCGGCATTGAATTTTTTCTGCAATGCATCACACAGCCTGCTTCTGATCAATGCCTGCTGAACACCGTTAAGCAGGTCATCAAACCCCATAAAATTATCCCGGCTCTTCCATTCATCGAGTTTTTCGCGTACAAAATCACGGGCTTTAAGCTGAAAATAGACCTGACAATCGGATTCAATAACCATACAGTAATCTTCTGCAAACTTAAACAGATCACAATCTTCAACCAGTTCACGAACTTTTTCACGGTTATTTTTACTCTTTGCGTGGGCCCCGTCAATAAAAATACTGGCTCGCAACGGCTTTACTTTACGATAAAACTCCTGCCAGTTACAATAGTCGCTTTCCTCTATTTCAGATACCAGTTTCCGGCAATATTCCAGATATTTATTTCCGGGCATACTATTGATATTTTTCAGGCAATCTTTCAAATCTGCAAAAATCTGCAAATCAAACCAGTCTTCTCTTATTTTATTCTGCAGTTCATCCAGACGCGCCAGTATCTCTTTGCGGCTGTGCAGGCTTTTCCGTACGAACGAAAACTGCAAACCGTTGCGGGACAACATTGTTTTTATGGGATTGTGCAGTGATTTCACATCCAGCAGTTCCGCCCCGGGCAGCGGATCGCTGCTGTAACGCTGAATCCGACAGAAATCCCCCAGCAGTTTATCTATATAAAAATCTATATTTTTTTCCAGCCGCTGTTTGAATACAACTGAACTTTCAAAAGCATTTTCTTTTAAAACACGCGCACAAAATCCGTGAATGGTCGATACGCGGTTTTCATCAAAATCACGCAGTGCCTCCTGCAGACGCTGCAGTTGTACCGTCCGCGGAATGCCTTTGGCGTCAAAAGCCTCAATCAACTCTTTTGCCCGCTTCTGCTGTGCGGAGTCATTGCAGCTGCCGTTCTGCAAAAACTGTACAAGCGTTTCCAGAACAATACGCAATCGGTCGGCAAGTTCTCCGGCAGCTTTTTCAGTAAAAGTCACAATAACAATAGTGCCGATCGGGAAATTTTTCTCCACGATCAGCCGCGCCGCCAGATTCTGGATATTGTGCGTTTTGCCGGTTCCGGCGGCAGCTTCGATCAGCGATACGCCTTCCAGCGGGATGCGAACCGAATCAAGTTCAGGATATGTTTGCAAATTATTCATATAAGTGTATTCCCCGCATCAACCAGATAAATTCGCTCATAAAGCATCCGGGCATTATCGCAGAACTCCAGTATAAAATTCTCATCACTCCAATCTTCCGGCGCATAAAAGAACTTTACAGCCGGGTCTGTGGCGTCGCCATAGCCATCGCGTGTCTTGCGATTATAGGTATAATATTTAGCTTTAGCTGCAGCAATGTCATAGTAATATACCGATGATTTTTCAAACAACGCCGGCGGCCGGCAGCGGCTTTTATCGGCAAACTCAAGCAAACTGGTGATTTTTTCCCGGGCTTCTGACGGGTTCCAGGCTTTAATCCGGCGGATTTCAAAATTACCACTGGAATCGATATTCAATATTTCTGCACCTGTGGGCATATTGAATGCGGCACTGGCAAGCAGACTGCCCAGCACAGCCTGCAATGCACTGCGGCTTTTGTATCCGCTGCACCGGTAAACTATCACCCGGGAGCCATCGGGAGTCATATTGAGCATTCCGTGCAGCCGGCAATTAAATTTTTCTTCCAGATATGCTGCCGGACGGCGTTCCATAGTACTCAAGAGTTCGTTCCACTCCCCGGGCAGCGGCTTGATCAAATCGCATCGTTCTTTGAAAATTTCCGCACCGTATCTGCCGGGCGGCAGAATATTGTTGCTGCGGGCATATTGCAGTATTTCTTTATCTTCGCAGCAGCGGCGCATATCCAGGAGCAGTGAGTCCACCCGCCAGAAATCTTTGCGTTCAAGCGTCCAGGGTTCTTCATCATAATTGCCATTTTCTGCTTTTTCAAGATAAATTCCCATCTGACGGCTCATTATCCAGTGTGACGGATTATTGAAATATCTTATCAACTCATCCAGATCCAGACTGCGGCATTCAGCAAGCCTCATTCCCTGACAAAGCTCCGGCAGCATTTTTTCCGGTCTCTCCATTGCCGGAGAAATCAACTGCTTTGCCGCCAGAAAACTCTCCATACTGCAGGAGCGGAAAAGTGCATCTTTTTTGAAATACTCCGGATCAATATCAGACACTTTGTGTTTAAATGCACTCAAGCCGAATGCATTGTGCAGATATTCCGCTATTTCATTCAACGGCGCGCTTGCCGCACACTCCTGATTATTTACCGCACTCTGCCCCTGATAAAACAACAACAGATTTTTGCGTGCCGACATCAATGCTTCCAACAGCAGATAACGATCCTGGGCAGTCGCCGAGCGGTCGCCTGATTCCGGCAACAGCGAAATAAGGTCAAAACCGAATTCATTGCCGCGCCGCGGAAAATCTTTTTCATTAAGATCAAGTACAGCTACCACATCGTGCGGAATACTCCGCATAGGCACCATCCGGCAGAAAGTTATCTTGCCGCGCAGAAAACGGCTGCCTGAAGCACTGTTTTCGCAACTATCCAACAGCATTTCCAAAACCGCGTTCAACGGATAATTGCCGCTTGCATAATCTCCTGTCGAATCAAGTTCATCTATAGCACTGCGCAGCGGTGCCAGAGCGGTACGGGTTAAATTATCGAATTTGAAAAAGTCTGCCAACAGCTTTTCAAAAATATTTTTCCACTGTTTTACCGTCACATAACTGTTTACATCCTCTGACAATATCGCCAGATTTTCCATAAACTTTACCACCCGGGCAAAGAGTTCTATTTTTGATCCTTCCAATGCGTCAACACTGCTTATACTGCCGATAAGATTAACTGAACTGCTGCCGAATATCCCCTGTTTTGAGCGATGGGCAAAACCGGCAAGCAACCGGTCAAAGACCATTTGCCAGCTGAACTCTTCAAACTCCGACTGACAGAATTTTCCGTGCATTGCCGCATCGTATCCCCAACGGACGCCACACTCTTTAAGCAGATCAGCTATCTTGTTCAAGTCGCCATCCTGCAGCCCCAGCGAATAAGAAATCATAGGCATATCCAGCAATGCCGTCACTGCCGAAAACTCAAATCTGCCGGCGGCAACGCTCAATATACGCTTGAATGTTTCAATCACCATAACGCTTTCATCAGGCGGCATATCCGCTATGCTGTAAACATTCTGCAGAGGACCGCTGCCGAAAACCGCGTGAATAACCGGTGCGCAGCGCGATATATCAGGTGCCATAACTATAATGTCCCGCGGTTTGATGCCGCCTTTGACAAGTTTAAGCAATTCATCGTGCAGAACTTCCAGTTCCCGGCGGATATTGTGGCAATTATGCAGTGTTATGCTGCCGTCGTTTTTCAAATCCGGCCGCGGTCTGCCGACAAATTCATCTGCCGGAGCATTTTCCGGCAGCTCGCGGCGGTCGAACAAATGCAGTATATCGTACTGCATAATTTCAAGCATAGTGGAATCAGGCGGGTAATCATCGCACCCCACCCAGTCATCGCTGGAAAGCGTCTCCAGCGGGACATCTTCATTAGCAAGCAATGCGGTAAAAAATCCTCTGCCCTGACGCCCCAGCGCCTGCAGTACCGGGTTGCCGCTTTCAGTAATTTCCCACGCATTGAGCCGGGTGCGTTCGCGCCGTGACAACTGCTGCTCCCAGAACTCCAGACACGGCGTGAGATAGAAAAAATTCACCCGTACAAAGCGGGCAAGTTTGACAAAAATATCCAGATAAACCGGCGGCAGCACCCCTACCCCGAAAACCGAAATTTCCGACGGCAATCTGCTTATATAACTGTCACTGAAATCTTCCGCCAGAAAGCGGCGGAAAAAGTGATCGCGTCCCGGAGATTGCTCATTGAACAACTCATTATAAAGCACCCGCTGCCAACTGCCGGCGGCAGCACCGGAAAAAAGCTGATCGATCCGGTCAAAGCGGTACACCTGATACTGGTCAAAGAGATCAGCGATTTTTCCAGCCAGCTGCCAGCGTTTGAGTCCGGCATTCACGCCGGAAATATATCTGCTCAACTCCGGAACCCGGTGATCGATGAATTCCTGACTGCTGAAAAGACGCATAAGTTTTTTGCGGATATTCTTCTGATCACAGCGCAGTTCAGTTTCACGGAATTCAGTTCCATAAATCTTCCGGAATATATCATTGATAAAGCTGTTGACAAAAGGCATTTGCAGATTGCCGGCAATCTGTTTTTTTTCGGCAAGAACCTGCCGCAGATATTCGCCCATACCCCGGGTCTGCACGATCACAGTATGTGCTGCAAGCAGATTTTCCGGAGTAATTTCTCCAACTTGACGGCGGTCGTAAACATTGTCGGCAAATGATTCTGCCAACTTTTCAAGCTGATACTCTTTGTAAAGAAAAAATGCCATTCCATTCCCTGGATCATAAAAAAATTCTGCTGCTGATATTATAACACACTATACAGAAAAGTAAAACCGGCAAAGCAAAAAATCAGAGAAAATATACGGTATTTTTGACCGACCCCGGCAGCGCTGACTGTGCATCAGCTCAAAAGGTATTTCAAATCTTCTATGGAGAACTTTTCTGCCGCCAATGCGGGGTTGTCCACCACCTGATCGAAGATCTCGCGCTTGCGTTCCTGCAAAGCAAGAATCTTTTCTTCAATGGAATCTTTTACCAGCAATTTTATAGCCCGCACCGCCCGGGTCTGACCTATACGGTGCGTGCGGTCAGCGGCCTGAAGTTCGGCGGCGGGGTTCCACCACGGATCATAGATTATCACTGTATCAGCGGAAGTCAGGTTCAAACCGGTACCGCCGGCTTTCAAACTCAAAAGAAACAGCGGTATATCCGGCGAATTATTAAATTTATCTACCTCTTCCTGCCGGTTGCGGGTAGTGCCGTCCAGATAGCAAAACGGTATGTTTGCGCTTTCAAGATATTCTTTGACTATACTCAAAAGCGATGTAAACTGACTGAACAACAGTACCTTGTGACCGCTGTCGATATTTTCCAGCAGCAACTCCTGCAAAAGTTCAAATTTGGCGGAACTCACATTCTGTGTATCTTCTACCAGATCCGGGTGGCAGCAGATCTGCCGCAAACGCAGAAGTGTAGTCAATATCTGCATATTGCCGCCAGACTTTTTCCCGGAAGATTTTTCCAGTTTTTTCAACGATTCACGCCCTTCAGCAAGCACTTTATCGTAAAGTTTGCGCTGATTTTCATCCATAGAGCAGAACCAGTTGAGTTCTTCACGCGGCGGCAGTTCCGGTGCCACATCGCTCTTGACACGGCGCTTGATAAAAGGTGCGGTGCGGGCGGCAAGATCCCGGCGCAGCTCTTCAGATTCTCCGATATTGGCATACTCTTTTTTGAAACTGTTGAAACTGCCCAGCAAACCGGGGTGCAGAAAATCAAAAATGCTCCAGAGATCCTCCGGCGAATTTTCCAGTGGAGTACCGGTCAGCACCAGCTTGTGACGGGATTTCAACAACTTGCAGCTGTGCGCGTTGGCGGTACCGGGATTCTTGATATGCTGTGCTTCATCCAACACCAGCAAATTAAATACGCACTTGCCGAGTTTACTGCTTTCGCGACGCGCCATTGTGTAAGAAGTTATCACCAGATCGTAATCGTTCAGCGCATCAAGCACCTCTTTACGCGTTGAGCCGTAAAGCAGCCCCACTTTGCAGTCACTCAAAAACTTTTCGCACTCCCGCGACCAGTTTTCCACCAGACTTGCCGGACAGATCACCAGCGATGGCGATCCTGAATATTGACGCAGCTCATTGAAAACTGCCAGAGTTTGAACCGTTTTGCCCAGCCCCATTTCATCAGCAAGAATCACATTGAAATCATTGCGCAGCATTTTACGCATATACTGCACGCCCTCCTGCTGATAGGTTCGCAGACGGGCTTTGAACTCATAATTTCTGCCGGATACCTGCGGAATCATCACCTGATCGTTTACCGGCAGATCCTGCAGCGCGGGAGGCAGCGCGCTGCGCCAATGCCGCACCAGATGCCGGAAATAGATCAGCGATATATGCGGTATTGCCATATAACTGCGCTCTTCATCAAGGTTTTTCACCAGCGTATCAAGTTTGACTATATCGTCAAAAGCCTCCAGACGCGCCAGCGAGCCGTCATCAAGTTTGATATAACTGCAATGTCTGGATGCGGCATCCCGGATTTCAGACCACGAACATCTGCCGCCGCGCGGTGTTGTCCACTGATAAAAAACCGGGTAATTGCCCTGTTCATCAATTATACCGCTGCTCGAACATTCCAGCTGCACTTTATCAAGGTGATTACCGCCGCCTGCCAGACGCGCCAGCGAGCCGCCCAGCGCCATATTTTTATACTGCTTGAGCCAATCCGGCAGCAGTTCATCCAGAAAAAGCCCGATAGTGCCTCTATCGTTTAAAACAAATCCGTTACCGTCAGAATCCGGCACAGCTTTGACCATTTTCAAACTGTTTACAACAGCGTTTTCAATCAATTCCTGACGCAAAAAGAAATTGCCTTTTTTATCCAGCGCCAGCCGTCCGCTGTCGGGGGGATAGGCGGTATTGTCATAAACAAAATTCAAATCAAGATGCAGCTGCTCACCAGTCAATTTGCCGTTCAGAACGATTACCAGAGGTTTGGCTGAAAGTTCGCTGTGATTCATTTTCACCATACGGAAAGGCATTTTTTCCAGAAATTCCGCGCAGCCGGGCATTGAACTGTTCCACTTGCCCAACCGGAAAAAATTGCGTAAAAAACCAACTTCCACACTGGCGGGAAGAAAGAAATACTCACCGTTTTTCCCCACCCAGCAGCCGGATTTACCGGTAATGACTTTTGCCGAATGGATCGCCAGGTATCCACCGCGGTAACATATCCCCGGCGAATACTCCCGCGCATCAGCACCATTACCTGCCAGCACCACAGCCTCCGCCACAGAATCGTTGTGCAGAATAATGCGTCTGCCGTTGCGGTAAAAGCGCGTGAATCCGCCCAGTGTATGAAAAAACTCGCACGTCAATTCCGAATTCAGCAGCACATTGGAGTTTTCCGCCTCGCCATTGATCGCCAGAAAACGGATTATCTGCCGGTCAAGCAGTGAAAAATCGCTGAACTTGAGTTGTACAGCCAATGTTTTATCAAAAAACAGCTGCCGCAGATTGTTCAAGTTCCCCAGATATTCGCGCTTGCCGGAACGCAATCTTACCGAAAGCACCGCATTTTCCCATTTGCTGGGAACGTGCGGAAAAGCCGATTCAGCATTGATCACCACCTCGGCTGCCGCCGCAGATGTACACTCTTTTGCCAATGCCTCCAAACCGGCATTTTTCAACCCCACATAACTGGCATTTTCCGTATCCACCGATTCATTGATCTGTTCCGGTACCCGGTAAAGTCCGGCATACATCCACAAGGCTATTGCGTGCATACAGAGTTCATCTTTATTACAACTGGCGTCCGGGCAGTCGCACTGGGATTTCACGCCGGGATCCAGCTGCAGATGAACGTGGCTCTGCACACTGTTTTTATCTTCAAAAACGGCGTGCAGAACCCCGTGGGCATCCCGGAAGGCACCTTTGATCAAATTGTTTTTCAACAACTGTTTTGCATTCTTCAAAGTTCCTTCACTGGAGTACCCGATCAAACGTTCTTCAAACGCTGAATAACTCTTCAAGATGATCCTCCGCGGCTTATTGCAAATTAAAATTCTGCTACTATAAACCTTACACGGAAAGATTGCAAATAAAAAACTCCTTAAAAACCATTTTTTGCTCAAAAAAAATATTGCAGTTGTCCGTAAGACACAGACAACTGCAATATTTTATCCGTCCAGACGCTGTTCAGCAATATTCAGGCATCATACCTTTGTGCGCTTCAAAGAGCGCATCGCACACAGCAATAATATCGTCGATGCTCAATTCTGCTGCAGTGTGCGGATCAAGCATTGCCGCCTGATAGACGGTTTCGCGCTTCTGATTGAACGCCGCTTCGATCGTCAACAGCTGCGGATTGATGTTGGTAGTGTTCAGCGCTGCGCACTGGGTGGGCAACGCACCGACAAACTCACCGCGGATGCCGCTGCCGTCTGCAATACACGGCACTTCAACCACTGCTTCGCAAGGCAGATTGGTTATAAAGTTATCGTTCAAAACATTGCCGCCGAATCTATACGGTTTATTCAGCACAATGCCTTCCATAATTCCCGAACCGTACTCGCGCGAAAGCTGGTGGGTCAAATGCGGATCCTGCAATATCTGCTGATATTGAGCTTTCCAATTTTTGATCTGATTGACACACCGGCGCGGATATTCATCCAGCGGTATATTGTATTCAGCGATCAATTCCGGATAATTGTGTTTGATCCAGTACGGAGCATATTCGGCATTGTGCTCGCTGGATTCGGTTACATAAAACCCGAACTTGTTCATCATTTCCAACCGGATGATATTGCGGGGTTTATTTTCAACGGCTTTACGCATTAACGGAACCATTTTCCGCGCTTTTTCGCGGAGCTCGGGATAGAGATCCACGCCGTTTTCATCGTAAATTTCCAGCAGCCATCCCATATGATTTATCCCGGCAGTTTTGAACCGGTAGGGCTGCTTTTCCAACTCTTCAAGCGTACCATACCCCAGCGACTCCAGCAGACTTGCAGCGCAGACCTGCACACTGTGGCAGAGTCCGACACTCTTGACTGAACTGCCTTTAAGCATTGCCCCGGTAAGCATCGCCATCGGGTTGGTGTAGTTAAGAAACCAGGCATCGGGGCAGACTGCTTCCATATCACGGGCAAAATCAAGCATTACCGGAATCGTACGCAGTGCGCGGAATATCCCGCCGATACCCAGTGTATCAGCAATAGTCTGACGCAAACCGAACTTTTTAGGAATTTCAAAATCGATCACTGTGGAGGGTTCGTATCCGCCAACCTGAATAGCATTTACCACAAAATCAGCACTGGCAAGCGCTTTCCGGCGGTTTTCAACACCGCAATAGCACTCAATTTTCATACGGTTATTGTTGATATTTTTGTTCAAAACTGACAGAATAGCGGCAGATTCTTTCAACCGTTCCGAATCAATGTCATACAGAGCAACCGTACTCTTTGCCAGCGCCTCCCGGCACATACAATCCCCAATGACATTACGAACAAAAATAGTGCTGCCCGCCCCCATAAAAGTTATCTTGGTCATTTTTACACTCCTTATAATATCAATGTAACTGCAGATTTTTTTCAAATTGCAACTGTTTTAATTGTGATAAACACAGACAGTTGCATAGAATATACTCTTTCACAAATAAATTACAAATTTTCAGATTCAAATTGTCGCCATAACCGCGAACCACGCCGGAAATGAGCGCGCGTTTTCTTTTCATTTGCTTGCAAACCTTTTGCCGACGGTGTATAGTATAGCGCAAACATTACTGTGAGGTAAATTATGGGCAAAGAAAATATCGCTGAACTTTACAAACTTCTGGAAACTGACCTTATCTTGCGCGAAAAAGCACTCTCTTTACAGAAAATATATTCCGACCAGGGGCAATTGATCGATGCATTCATCGCTTTTGCCGCCGAACTGGGCTACACATTCACCTTTGAAGAATTTATGGAATATATGTACGAAAAAGCCCAATAAATCATTCTTGCGCTGAAAATTTTATCAACAAAAAAGGCACTTGAGCTGAACTCAAGTGCCTCTTTTATGCAGAACTTAAAAACCGCTGCGCCCGTGCAGTCTGCCTTTACGCAGAAAACCGTCGTAGTTACGCATCGTCAGGTGCGATTCCAACTGACTCATCGTATCCAGCGTCACACCGACCATAATCAGCAAGCTTGTTCCGCCGAACAGTGATGCCACCAGAAACGGTATGTGCAAGCTGTTGGCAAGCAGCATCGGGAAGAGCGAAAGCGCCATCAGGAACACTGCACCGCCGAAAGTGACCCGGGTCATAGTTGTATCCAGGAAGTCCGCCGTGGGCTGTCCGGGACGGATGCCGGGGATATAGCCGCTTTCACGCTTGAGGTTTTCCGAAATCTGCAACGGATTGAACTGCGTTGCCACCCAGAAGAAGTTGAACGCCATAATCAGCAAACCGTAAGTAATAAGATAACCTGCGGCATCATAGTTGAACCAGCTGGCAAGCGTTGTCCAGTTGAAATATTCAAACACCGGGCGGGGAATCATCATAATTGCACCCGCAAAAATGATCGGCATAACCCCGGCAAAATTCACCTTCAGCGGCAGATAAGTCGCACCGCCCTGAACCTGATTGCCGATGCTTTTGCGTGCCATCTGCACCGGCACACGGCGCATACCCTGGCAAAGCATAATCGTTGCAGCAGTAACTGCAGCAAATACGATCAGCAGGATCAGCAGATGTACCGGCTTGAAACTTGCTGCACCGGTACTCTGGCTGGCAGCCATCTGAAAAAGCTGGATCACTGCCGAAGGCACCTTGGAAATAATATTGATGGTAATGATGATCGATACACCGTTGCCGATACCGCGTTCGGTGACCTGTTCACCTAACCACATAAAAACCATTGTTGTGCAGGTAAGCACCAGCACTGTCATAATCATAAACACACCGGGATTGCCCCAGAAAAGCGGTTCAGCAGGCATCTGACCGAAAAGTTTGGCGGGATTGATCATTGCCATTGCCGCCAGCACGCCCTGTATCAGACAGACCAGAATAGTAAGATAACGGGTGTACTGGCTGATCTTGGCGCGACCGTTTTCGCCATCGCGCGAAATCTTTTCCAGACTCGGCACCACCGGAGTCAGCAGCTGAATAATAATCGATGCTGTAATGTACGGCATAATCCCCAGCACACCCAGTGCAAACTGCTGCAATGCACCGCCGGAGAATATATCCAGCATATCCATAATACCGCCGGAAGTGGCTCCGTTAGCCTGAAACTGCATCAGGTAATTTTTCAATGCCACCGAATTGACCCCCGGACACGGAATATTATCCGCCATACGCACCAACACAATAATACCCGCGGTAAAGAGCAGACGACTGCGCAGCTCTTTGATCTTGATGACATTCAAAAACGCTTTCAACATTTGCTGTTTTCCTTATATATAATTTTTCTTTTGTTCTCTTTGGAATATACACGCACTTATTCAGCTTTGCAAATCTGAAATGCGCTTTCCGCACCCTGAACTCGGGTCGTTTCGTACCAGCATTCATAAAACCTGATACGAAACGACCCGGGATCTCTCCCGGATCGTATTTGCCAGAGGCTTATTCCTCGATGCAGCTGCCGCCGGCAGCTGCAATCTTGGCACGGGCCGCTGCGGAGAATTTCACCGCTTTGACCGTAAGAGCCTTGGTGATGTCGCCATCGGCAAGCACCTTCAGCGGCAGGGCTTTCTTGCCCAGCAGACTCTTGGCACGGAGGCTGGCTTCATCGACGGTTTCACCGGCGTTGAAGTTGGCTTCCAGCACAGAGAGGTTCACCAATTCAAAAACTTTGTGATCAGCACTGTTGAAACCGCGTTTCGGCAAACGACGGAACAACGGAATCTGGCCCCCTTCAAAGAAGGGACGGATCACAGCACCGGTACGGGACTTCTGACCTTTTTCACCACGGCCGGCGGTCTTGCCCAGACCAGAACTGTCACCACGACCAACGCGCTTGCGGCTCTTGACAGAACCCGGAGTGGTTGTAATTTCGTGCAATCTCATTTTTTTACCTGATTCTTGAGTCAGCGTAAATTATTTTATATATCCCGCCTCGCTTTCACTCTTAATCGACGGAATATATTAATGATCCTTTCCTGCCCGCAACGGACAGGAAAGAAAATCATTTGCTCTTACAGAGTGTCAATGCCGCGCTTGGCAAGGACATCTTCTTTGGTTGCCAGACTCTGCAGCGCCTTGAAGGTGGCTTTAGCCACATTCGCAGCATTGGCTGCACCAAGACTCTTGGCCAGCACGTCCTGCACACCGGCAAGTTCCAGAATGGCGCGCATCGCACCGCCGGCAATCAAACCGGTACCGGAAGAAGCCGGACGCATCAGCACCTGGGCACCGCCGAAGCGGACTTCAACCGGGTGCGGCAGCGTGGTGCCGACAAGTTTGACATCCATAATATTCTTGCGGGCAGCTTCGCCGCCCTTGCGGATAGCATCAGACACTTCGTTGGCTTTGCCGTAGCCGTAACCAACGCGGCCGTTACGGTTGCCTACTACAACCAGCGCGCCGAAACTGAAGTTCTTACCGCCCTTCACGACCTTGGCACTGCGGTTGATGCAGATAACGTTTTCTTCGAATTCGCTCTGCACGTGCTCTTCGGCCTTGAAATTTTCACGTTTTGCCATCTTTCAAAGCCCTTTCTCAGAACTTGAGTCCGTTTTCACGGGCGGCTTCGGCAATCGCCTTCACACGGCCGTGGTATTGAAAACCGGAACGGTCGAAAACAACTTCGGTAATGTTGGCCGACTTTGCTTTTTCCGCCGCCATCTTGCCAAGCAGGGCCGCTCCGGCCATATTCGGCTTGCCATTTTCAGATTTGAAACTGGCATCCAGCGTCGAGGTTGCCGCCAGAGTTTTGCCCGCTACATCATCGATGAACTGGCAGTAAATGTTGTTGGCAGTAACACTGACACAAAAACGCGGGCGTTCCGCAGTACCCGAAACTTTTTTACGGATACGCATATGGCGCTTCACGCGTCTAGCTTTATTATCACAATTAGCCATAATTCTTTTTACCTTATAAATTAACCGACCGTTTTACCTTCCTTGATCGTCACGTGTTCATCCACGTAACGAACACCCTTGCCCTTATAGGGTTCAGGCGGACGATAGCCACGGATCGTTGCAGCGGCCTGACCGACCTTCTGCTTATCCGCACCGGTGATGATGATGGTGTTGTTTTCACCCATCGCTACAGTGATGCCTTTCGGAATCATATATTCGATCGGGTGAGAGTAACCCAGATTGAGCACCAGTTTGCTGCCCTGAACCTGCGCCTTGTAACCAACACCGATGATCTGCAGCTCTTTCTTGAAGCCCACAGAGAGACCGGTGACCATATTCTGAACCAGCGCACGGGTCAATCCCTGCATTGCGCTCGATTCCAACGTATCCTTCTGCTGCTTGACAATGACTTCGGTATCAGTCACTTCGACATCCACCAGTCTCGGCAGCGTCAGGGTCAACTTCTCTTTGCCTTCCGCGGTCACAATGCCGTTTGCAACGGACACTTTGACGCCAGACGGAATCGCAACAGGTTTTTTACCAATTCGAGACATTGTTCTTGCCCTTCTGCTTAAATTACCAGACGTACAGCAGCACTTCACCACCGCAGTTGGCTTCTTTGGCCTTGCGGCCGCTCAGAATACCATTCGGGGTGCTCAACACTACAGTACCCAGTCCGCCAAGCACTTTCGGAATATCCTTGCAAGTGCAGTGTATACGGCAGGACGGCTTGCTGACCCGCTGAATGCCTTCGATAACCGGAACACCCTGATAATATTTAACAGTAATGCTCAGGATGCGCTTGGCACCATCTTCAAGAACAGCAAAGTCACTGATGTAACCCTCTTCCTTGAGCACGGCTGCAATTGCTGCCTTCTCTTTGGAACTGGGCATTTCGATTTTCTTAAGCCCTGCTGCGCCGGCATTACGCAAGCGCGTCAGCATATCGGCAATAGGATCTTGCATACTCATTTGGCGTGTTCCTTTCTCACCAGCTGGCCTTGGTTACGCCCGGAATACGGCCCGAAGAGGCCAATTCACGGAAACAAATACGGCAGAGCTGGAATTTGCCAATATAAGCGCGCGGGCGTCCGCAGTTCTTGCAACGGGTATATTCCCGGACTTTGAACTTGTTCGGCCGTTCGCTTTTGACAATCAGACTTTTCTTAGCCATAAAAACTTATCTCCTCGCGCCTTATTCCCCAAAGGGAACTTCCAGCATAGTTAAGAGTTCACGGGCTTCAGCATCAGTTTTTGCGGTGGTGACCATCGCAATGTTGACGCCAAGCGGATATTTCAGTTTGTCAGCATCGACTTCGGTAAATACCGATACATCGGAAAGACCGACGTTGTAGTTGCCGACCCCGTCAAAACCCTTGCTCGAAATCCCACGGAAGTCACGTACACGCGGCAAAGCGTTGTGCACGAAACGATCGAGAAATTCATACATCCGGTGGCCGCGCAACGTCACCATCACACCCACGGGCATACCCACGCGCAGTTTGAAGTTTGCAACGTTCTTGTGCGCCTTGGTGATCACAGGTGACTGACCGGCGATCGCACCGAGATGCTTCTTCGCTTCACCGAACGCATCGCGTTCAGCGGTGGATTTCAGACCGGTGCTGATCACAATCTTCGTGAGCTTCGGAATCTGCATCACGTTCTTGTAACCGAGCTTGCTCTGCAGAGCGCCGCGGACTTCATCCTTATACTTTTTCATCATGTCTGGCATAATGCTTACCTCACTTCACTTCCGCAGTATCTTCCGCAATGCGGTTGACATTGGAAACGTGAACCGAAACCGAACGCTGCACGCGGCCGCCGTTCGGATTGGCCTGACTCTTCTTTACCGTGCGCATACCGATACTGCCGGCCTTCGCTTCGGAAAGATTGGCGAAATTCAGCACGACACGGTCGTTCTTGGTCAAAACCGCTTCAATAGTGGCTTCTTCACCCTTGAACTTGCCGGTATTCACCAGCACCTTGTCGCCTTTTTTGACGTGATACTTTTTCATTTACAGCACCTCCGGAGCCAACGAAATGATCTTCATAAAATCTTTTTCGCGCAGCTCACGGGCGACAGGCCCGAAAATACGGGTGCCGACCGGGTTCTTCTGTTTGTCAATAATCACCGCCGAGTTGCTGTCAAAACGCAGGTAAGAACCGTCCGCACGGCGGATCGGAGCCTTGGTGCGGACGATTACCGCATCAACAACCTGACCTTTTTTGACGGAGCCATCCGGAAGTGCTTCCTGCACGGCGCACTTGACGATATCACCAACGTGGGCAATCTTCTTACCCTGGCCGATGACTGTAACCGCCATTATCGATTTGGCACCGGAATTGTCGGCTACTTCCAATTTGGTTTGCATCTGAATCATAGTTACTTCGCTCCAGAGTTAAATCAATTGGCGTTTGCGATGATTTCAACGAGACGCCAGCGCTTGTTTTTGCTCATAGGACGGGTTTCGGAAATACGAACCGTATCGCCCTTCTTGGCGGCGTTGTTTTCATCGTGGGCGGTGAACTTCTTCTTGAAGCTGACTACCTTCTTATACAGCGGGTGGGGAGTACGGCGCTGAACTTCAACCACAATGGTCTTGTCCTGAACGTCGCTTACCACTACGCCGACGCGTTCCTTGCGGTTTCCGCGCTTGCTGGTATCTTCACTCATAGTTACTTACCCTGTTTCAGTTGGCCGCACGACGGGTGGTTTCGGTCAGAAGCTGCGCGATTTCGCGGCGCACCTGACGCACCCGGGCGGATTTTTCAAGCTGACCGGTGGTCGCCTGGATCGCCAGTGTCAGCTTCTCACGACGCAAATCGTTCAGCATGCTGACGATTTCGGCATCGGACATTTCACGGATTTTCGAGGTCTTCATTAGAGATCTCCCTTCGTCAGAAACTTGCAGCGCAGGCAAAGTTTGTTGGCGGCACGCGCCATTGCTTCACGAGCGACAGTTTCACTGCAACCTTTGACTTCAAAGAGCACCCGACCCGGCAGCACCGGGGCGAACCAGCCTTCGACGTTACCTTTTCCCTTACCCATACGAACTTCCAACGGTTTCTTCGTGAAAGGTTTGGCAGGGAACACACGGATCCAGACCTGACCCTTACGGTCCAAGTGGCGGTTGATCGCAATACGAGCCGCTTCGATCTGGTTGTTGGTGATGTAACCACGGGTGACAGCCTGAAGACCAAAGTCACCGAAGTCAACCTTATTACAACTGGTGGCAAGCCCGGCAATACTACCGCGCTGCACCTTTCTGTACTTTGTTCTTTTTGGCATTAACGGCATAATCTTG
>JAZNBV010000019.1:0-32516 GCA_045587205.1 Victivallaceae bacterium | reverse complement strand
GCGGTTTTAAAGCGGCAAAGAAAATTCCCAAAATTTCCCACGCCGCCACTCACAACTTTGCGCCGCGAAAGCGGCAGAACCCACCGCCGCCACCACGCACAACTCCGCGCCGCGCAGGCGGCAGAACCTTGCGCCGCAATACGCGGGCGGTACAGAGCGTAAAAATATTCAAAAAAAACCGTTTTAAACCTTGCAAAACTGCATTGATATTGTATAGTTACCCAAAGTTTACAGATATTGTTTACAAAGGAGTAGAGAAAATGGCAGCAGAATATCCTCACGGCGACCGCAGCTGGTGGCAGGCGGCGCGTTTCGGTATGTTTATCCACTGGGGTTGTTACAGCGTTCCGGCGCGCGGCGAACCGATTCAGCTTATTGAGAAAATCCCGCCGGAAGTTTATGCAGAACGCTATGCGGCAAATTTCCACCCCGACAAGTTCGAGCCGTAGAAGTGGGCCCAAGCCGCCAAAGCCGCCGGTATGAAGTATATGGTCATAACCGCCAAGCATCACGACGGCTTCTGTATGTGGGACAGCAAATATACCGACTTTAAAGCTGACCGCGACTATATCCGCGAAGTTCTGGAAGCGTTCCGTGCCGAAGGCATCCGTACCGGGCTTTATTACTCATTGCTGGACTGGCATCACGACCAGTTTACCGTGGATAATCTGCATCCTCTGGCTGCCGGCAACCGCGAAGAACTCAACAAAAACCGCGATCAGCGCAAATATTGCGAATATATGCGCAACCAGATAACGGAACTCCTGACAGAATACGGTCAGATCGATGTAATGTGGTTTGACTACACCTACCCGAAAGACGGCAAGTGCGCCGAAGACTGGGAAGCAGAGGAATTGTTGAAACTTATCCGCAGACTTGCACCTGATATTCTGATCGATGACCGGCTGGGGCTGCCCGGCTCCGCCGATTTCCAGAGTCCTGAACAGTATGTTCCGCGCGACGGTATGCGTAACGCCAGGGGTGAACTCCTGCCGTGGGAAGGCTGTCAGACCTTTTCCGGATGTTGGGGATACTCCCGCGATGAAACCACCTGGAAAACTCCGCATCAACTTATTACGATGCTGGTTGCCCACATTGCCCGCGGCGGCAATCTGCTGCTGAATGTCGGGCCCGATGCACGCGGCAGATTCGATAAACGCGCCATCAATGCTCTAACTTCGATCGCAGAGTGGATGGATGAACACGCGGACAGTATTTACAACTGTACCATTGCGCCGGAAGAGTTCACCGAACCGGATAACTGTATGTACACTTACAACCCGGATGCCGGACGCCTGTATCTGCACATATTCTCTTATCCGGTAAAATTTCTCTTTCTGCCCGGTTTGTACGGCAGAGTAAAATTTGCGCGCTTCCTCAATGACCACAGCGAAGTGAAAATGCTCCCGCCGCCGGAACATAACGGCTGTATGATGCCCAGTACGTCGCCGGATACGCTGGTATTGCACCTGCCGCCGGTGGCACCGGATGTGACTGTGCCGGTAGTGGAACTGATTCTGGAATAAGTCTGCGGCGGCGGATCACGCTTTGCACCGCAGCCGGGCAACAAACATAGAGTCGCAGTTGTCATCGGCGCCGGTGATCTTGAGCATACCGCTGCACGGAGTGCCGTTGAGCGGGTTGACAAAACTTTCCAGCTCAAACTCCAAGTGGCGCGCCAGAAATTCCTGCACTGCAAGAGTATTTTCTTTTTCAAACACCGAACAGGTGGCGTAAACCAGTACGCCGCCGGGACGCAGGGCGGGCAGTGCATTTTCAAGAACATTGCGCTGGACGGCGGCAATTTTTTCCACCTCTTCAGCCGTGGAATTCCACCGTCCGTCGGGATTGCGCCGCCACACCCCGGAGCAGCTGCAGGGTGCATCGATCAGTATGCCGTCAAATCCGGCACTGCGGCGGGGCGGAACTTTGTTGCCGTCCCACGGGCGTGTTTCGATGTTTGGAAATCCGCTGCGGCGGGCGCGTTTTTTAAGATCTTCAAGTTTATATGCGCGGATATCTCCGGCAACCACTTTGCCGGTACGGTGCATAAGTTCCGCCAGTGCCAGAGTTTTGCCTCCGGCTCCGGCGCAGCAATCCCACCAGCGTTCGCCGCGCTGCGGAGCGCAGACTGCGGCAATGACCTGCGAAGCAAGATCCTGCACTTCAACTTTGCCTTCACGGTAAGGTTTCAGCGTGTAGAGATTTACCGATCCGGCAATAACTGCCAGTGCGGAATTCATAACCGGGTGCCGCCGTACAGTCAGACCGGCTTGCGTAAGAAGTTTTACAACATTTTCCACCGTATCGTTCTGCACCCGCAGCCACAGGGGCGGACGCACCGCCAGAGCAGCAAAGTAACTTTGCATATCGTCCATACTCTGCAGATATTCTATGCTCCAAAAGTTCTGCAGAAGTTTCCACTCCGGCAGCGGCACATCTTTTTTGAGATATTCTGCAGCAAACTTCCTGAACCGCTGCCGGCGCCACTCTCCCGCCGGATCCATATTGCCGGAAGCCGCCGGTTCCATCATCGGCGGCAGATTGAATTCACTGCAGAGGAGTTTATGTGCGTTTTCCGGCGGCAGATTTTCCAGAGTCCACGCCCCGGCAAGCAGCATTGCAGCAGATTCCCCGGCTACGGCACGGCTGTTGCCCGCTTCGATAAGCGCCTGTTCGCCGTCGGCAAGCAAGGTACGCAGCCAGCCGTAAAAACGGAAAAAGGCAAAAATACTTTCGCTGAACAACCGGCGGTCGCGCGAACCGAACTGACGGTTTTCGCGCCAGTATGAACACAAAAAGCGGTCAAGGGCGCGTTTTTCGCCCATTACGGCAGTTATGGCGCAATCAAAGATATTCCGCAGATTGCGCAACTGGGTGTAAAGGTGTTTATCCTTTACTGCAGGGCGGGGGGCCGGCCTTTTCATATCACTCCTGTACCACAGTGACCTTGGCAGTCTGGGGCTGGAAATTTCTGACCGCCACCGTCCGCGCCGGATTGTTTACATTTATGGCAACCGGCAGATTGTAAGTTCCGGGCTTGTCGATCTTGTCCAGACTGATCGAAGCGCTGATTTCGCGGCTGTGCATTCTGGCAAGTGTGCCGCGCGGGCCGTTGACCACCACAGTGACCGTTTCCGGCTCCAGATTCGTCACCTGAAATTTCCGTGTGCGTTCCGCGCTCTGAATGATCAGAAGCGGCACCGCTCGGAAGGTGTGTGTGGTAAGGGCTTTTACCACTTCCACCTGGGCATCGACCTCTTTGCGGTCAATGCGCGTACCGGCGGGCACCCGCAATGTACAGCGGTATTCAAAACTGTCGATCAACTGCTCATCAATGGGTATCGGCTCGGTGTAGATTTCCTGAATCGAATCCAGCACGCGTGCCGGTCCGCTCAAGACTGCTTTGGCAGGCACAAAACGCACATTATCTATCTCGTAATCCTGCGGCAGTTTGCTCAACGAATCATAGCGCGGCCTGATCGGCAGCTGCTTGGAGATCACCGGTTCCAGATCCAGTGTCAAATCGCGCGGCGAAATGGTTTCCACGCGCGTACCGTAAACCACCCCGCTGATATTGTCGTCATACAGCCGCAGTAAATAAGGCTCGCCGGGGATGAAACTGTCGGCATTTACCGCAGCACGGATCCGCAAGGTTGCCGGATCGATCTTGTTGAGAGTTTTTTCGTTGCCGCTCAAAGTTACGGTAACGCGCCGTATTTCGTTATTGCTCAAAGCCAGATTGCTGGGCAGTTCGATCTTGACCGGAACATTGGTAAAACTTTTTTCGCGCTTTTCACTGGTGCGCGGCGCAATTGCCAGATAGAGCAGAAGCGCCAGAAAAAGTGCCACCGCTTTGCGCCAGAAATCGCGGCGGATAAAATCAATTATAAATTGCCAGCGGCTGTTTTCCTGCATAGTCATTTGTCCTCCGCATTCGCATTGCCGGTATTGGCATTGGGTTCCTCATCGCCGTGAAAATCCACATTGCCTTCGCGTTCATCGATCGTACCGAGTATATCGGTAAGAGTTTCCGAAGATTCATCACTGTTCATCAGGAGTTTATTAAGCTCATTTTCCAGCGATTTGCCGGAGAGGCCGCGCATTATTGCTCCGCGGCAGGCAACGCTTATATCGCCGGTTTCTTCGCTGACCACAACCACTGCGGCATCAGTTTCTTCGGTTATCCCCAATGCTGCGCGGTGCCGTGTACCCATTGTGCGCGAAAGATTTGCATCGCGCGACAGCGGCAAAATAGCCCGTGCCGCCACCAGCCGGTCATTGCGGATAATCACCGCCCCGTCGTGCAGCGGGCTGTTGGGATAGAATATGGATTGGATCAGCAGATTATTGAGTTTGCAATCCAGTTTGATGGCATCTTCCACGATGGCGCGCATACCGATGCGCCGTTCAATAACAATAATTGCCCCGATCCGGCGCGAGGACATAACATTGACCGCCTGCACCAGTTCGTGAATAGTTTCGCGCTTGCGGTTGCGCTGAAAAAAGGTGTAACTGCCCAGCTGGGCAAAGGCGCGGCGCAGTTCCGGCTGAAAAATAACAATGATCGTAAATGCCATCAGCGACAGAAAGTTATCCAGCAGCCAGCGCACCACCGTCAAACCCAGGCTGTTGGCAAGGATCGAAAGCGCCAGAAACGCCACCACCAGCCCCGCCAGCACGTTCACTGCACGGGTTCCACGCAGATAGTAGAGAATCTTGTAGATAACAAAAGCTATCAACAGAAACTCCACTGCGATCCGGACGGTTTCCCAGAGGGTGTTCCAATCAAAATCCCAAGTCATAAAAGAGTTTTTCTCCCAATGTACAAATTATACAAACTTCTGCACTGAAAAATAACACAGCAAAATAAAAATACAAATTCTGCACGGTATTTTCGTCTAAAAAAGTCTGCTTACCGCAGCGGTTTGAGTTTTACCGGCACCAGCCGTTCCGCCGGAATCAGAAAATTCCAGACCGGCAAATTGGTTTCGGCACCTGACTCTTTTGCCATATTTTCAAAAAATTTCAGCCAGGCGCCCGGTTCGAGTACTGCTCCGGAATTTCCGAATGGCTGACTGGCAAAGTAAATGACTCTGCCTTTGCCGTAACTGTTTTCCACTGCAGCGGGGGAATTGTCTGCGTAAGTGGCGATCACTCTGGCAGTTGTATTGTTTAAGCTGTAACTTTCCACCGCCATACCGGCAGGCAGCTGTAAAGTGTTGTTGGCATAAAGTTTAAGTTTACCGTAACTGCTGTTGAGTTCACCAACTCCGCTGCGCAGGGCGATCGATTTGATTCCGGTAAGTTCCGCGCGTTCCGCAGCCGCGGTGCCGTCAATGTTCCAGCTCATAAAACGCGGGTCAAAGATCACCACAGTCCCGCCATCAGCGGCAAACTTTCTGATTTTTGCACTCAATTCCCGATCGGTATAGGTCAATCTGGGTATATAAAGCAGTTTAAAATCATCCAGTTTGGCAATATTACGCGCCAGCGAGGTCGGGGAAACAAAACAGAAATTGCTTTTAAGGTGTTCAGCAAGAATTGAATACACCGAATAAACCGGATGCAGCGCACTGTCTTTCAGCGCAAACTGGTCGTAGTTGGAAAAAAGTATTGCCGTGCGGGGGTTTTCCGGCAGTTTGAGTTTATCCATTTTCCGGACGAAGTTGTTTATGGATAAAATCTCCCGGTAGCAATCAAAAAGATTACTCGTTGAATCCATACAGTACCAGTCGATCATCTGCGCGCCGTTTTTCAGCGCCTGACTGGTCCATTCGTGCAAATCAGTGACAAACGGTCTGCCGCCGCAGTAAATAAAGCCCTGCAAAGTACCCTTGGCGGCAACCTGCGGTGCCAGATCGCGGAGCATTTTTATTGAAAAACCGGTGTGGTAAAGCCCGCGCGCAAAACCGAACTGGTAAGTTGCGCTGGTCGGATAGGGATCCACGCTCAAGATATCTGCTTCGCCATTGAAAAGCGCGTAATCCAGCGGCGCCATACCGCCGCAGGTGTTGTTGGTTGCCATTTCAAAAGGTTTGCCGGGAAAGATTTTACGCAGTTCATCGCGCCACTCTCTGCATACTTTCAGAAATTCCTGATTGAACCAGCGGTAAAAAGCGATCCGGCAGAACGGCGTGGAAGCATCGGATTCAGCGTAGTCATCGTGCAGACCGTATTTGCCGAAACCATACTGCCGACGGATAACTGCAGAGAGTTCATCGAGCGCTGTTTGCGACTCTTTATTCACAGTTTTACTGAACATTTCAGGTACGCCGTTGAACGGCTCATCCACGCCGAAAATATAAGATACACTCTTTTTCATCAAATCGAAATGTTTATTTTCCGGCAGTCTGCGGATCGATTCAAGCATCACCTGATGCAGTACCGGATCCACCGGCGCAACCTTTTTTGGCATCCGCGGCAGAAAGAACTTTGCACCGCGTTTGCGCGCCGTTCCCGTCTGGGAACTTGAGTGGATACTCAAAGGAAAATGCATATTATACTTTTTGTGCAGTTCTTCCACAGCTTTGGCGCCGCCCCGGAGATTGTTTGTCACCCACGGGAAAAAGGGGCCGTCCACGCCGATTTCGCCCCAGCACTCCATCAACTCTTTCTGCCAGCGCCAGAAACCCTCTTTTCCCGTTCCGGCAATCACCGCCGGAGGAAATGAACTTATATGACTGCCGTGCTGCGATACACTTACAATGTAATTTCCGGGAGTCCCTTTTTCCAGCAATGAATCAAACTCTGCAGCGGGGCGTTTGATTGTATAAGATATTCTGGCGGTTTTGCGGTCGCGGGTAATGGTAAAGCGCTTCTCTTTCAAGGTCAGTTTGGCAAAACGGCTGACCTCGCGATAAGTGCCGCCGACTTCCCAGGAGAGGCTTTCGGGTATGCTTTGATTTTCAGCAGTGAAATTTATCCCCAGAGTCAAGCCATCTTTGAGCGTAACATTCAAATCTTTCCACGGGATGAACAGCCGCGATTCCCAGCTGTCCGGGTGTATGACGCTGTGAGCCTGCAGACCGGATGCGTTCCATTTGCCGTCATCTTTCCACGGGTCACCGTCCTGATTCTGGAAAAGCACCGAATCGTATATTGCGCCGTTGGCGTTGATTATAAAGTGCCGCCCCTGATTGATTTGCGGATTGTGGATGAATACTTCGTTGCAATCATCCCACCACAGAGCCTGATCGCGGGACTCTTTCTGATGAACTTTTTTGAACGGTTTCCACGGATTTTCAAAGGCTATGTAAAGACCCTCGGTATCTGCCGCCATCCGGACAACGGGCGCAACTGCCGCCCTGCCGCTTAAATTGTAAAATGCCCCCATCGCCGCGCCGGGATTCCACTGGCGGCGGGTCAACGGCGCCTTGAGATCGCCCGGTTTCAACGGAAAAGTCACACTGTCGGCGCCGTACCCGAAATAGAGATCATTTATCCAGATCGTGTTGGCAGGCCCCTCAACAGTATAGATAAACTGCACTGCCGCCGCATCCGGAGGTGCAATTGTGTAAAAAGTCTGTTTTCTCCACTCCTCCGCCACCGGCACGGTAAAACGCACCGAACCGGCAGAGCCGTTGCCGCCTCCGGGCTTGTTGAAATTTAATATCAACGTGCATTGGCCGGCACTTGAACCCTTGATGTTGAACCGTATCTGCAATTCGCCGGGAGCGGATGGCAGGGTGAAATTTTCATAGGCAGTTGTTTTGTCGGAGGTATGAACTATTTTCTGCGAATCAAGGTTGTTGTAACGCACTGTCGTATCACGCAGCACCCGCTCTGCAGATCCCCGCACCGGGCGCAGAGGATATCTGCCGTCAAACTTGAAATGAAAACGGCAGGGCAGATCCGCCGCCGCAACAACAGAAACTCCGCAGATAAATACTGATATGAACCATAAACTCCGCAGCATAAATAAAACTCCTTGCGTTTGTTTTATGTACCACGAACAATATACATCTGCGGCAAAATAAATGCAATTTTTCAGCACCAAATTTTGCAATTAGCCACAGGGGGGTGTAACTTAATTATGCAAGCAATTGGTACAAACAACTTTTTGAAAGGTGATTCTATGCTTACAGCCATTATTGTTGGTGCCGGTCATCGTGCACTTATTTACGCAAGCCTTGCAAAACATTATCCGGAAAAACTCAAGATCGTCGGTATCGCCGACCCGATCCCGGAACGCCGCAGATACACGCGCGAACTTTACGGCTTTGCCGAAGATATGTGCTTTGAAACCGCCGCCGAACTCGCAAGCAAAGGCAAACTCGCCGATGTGGTCATCAACGGCACTATGGACAATCAGCACGTTGATACCACTATTCCGCTGCTGGAAGCCGGTTACGATGTGCTGCTGGAAAAACCCTTTGCGGTCAATGCCGCCGAACTGGCCGAACTGGACCGCGCTGTAAAACGCACCGGCAGAAAAGTGATGATCTGCCACGTTCTGCGTTATGCACCTTTTTATGTGGAAATCAAAAAACGCCTGCTCGCCGGCGAAATCGGCCAAATCGTCGATATCCAGACTGCCGAACACGTCAGTTACCACCACTTTACAATGGGTTATGTCCGCGGCAAGTGGAACAATCAGGCCGAATGCGGCGCCTCCAGTTTGCTTGCCAAGTGCTGCCACGATATCGACCTGATCACCTGGTTTATGAGCGGCATTGCCCCCGTGGAAGTTGACAGTATGGGCGGACTCAAATACTTTACGCCCGAAAATGCACCCGAAAATTCCGGCGAATACTGTCTGCTCGACTGCCCGCACGTTGATACCTGTGACTTTTCCGCGCGCCGTCTGCACCTTGACCACCCCACCCGCTGGACAGCCTATGTCTGGCCCCAGCAGGCTTACTGCAAAGAACTCGACAGCGATGAAGTGCGCGAAGCCGCACTCAAAGACAAAAATCACCCCTTTGCCCGATGCGTATGGAAATGCAACAACGACCAGCCCGACCGTCAGGGCGTGGTGATCAGCTTTGCCAACGGCGCCGTAGCCACCCACAATATGGTCGGCAACACCGTCCGTCCGATGCGTAAAGTGCATATCATCGGTACCGAAGGCGAAATCGAAGGTACCTTTGACGACAACAAATTCGTTATCCGCCACCGCGATCTGCGCCCCGGTCACGAATATACCGAAGAATGGGTCGATCTGGGCAACCTCGGCGATACCACCGGCGCCAAAGGCGGACACGGCGGCGGCGACTTGCGTCTGTCGAACGACTTTGTAGAGTTTGTCGAAGGCGGCAAACCATCCATATCCTGCACCCAGCTGGCGGACTCGATCAACGGCCATTTGATTGTATTTGCCGCCGACGAAGCGCTCAAAACCAAAAAACGCATTGTGCTCAAAGAGTACTTTGAAAAACAATGAAAATACGCCTTGCCGCTGTCGAAGATGCCGATATGCTCGGCAGATTGCGTTTTGCTATGCGCCGGGAGCGCGAAACCTCTCCGGCGCCGGCAGATATGGAAGCATTTCTGCAAGCCAATATTGATTATTTTGCCCGTTTTATTGCGGACGGTTCCTACATCGGCGCAATTGCCGAAGAATCCGGTTCGGTGATTGCTGTCGGCGGAATATGTCTTCACAATCATCCGCCGAGTTACGGCGTACCCAATGGCAAAAGCGCCTGCCTGCTGAATATGTACACTCTGCCGGAACACCGCGGAAAAGGAGCGGCATCGGAGATCGTGGCATTTCTGGTGGAAGAAGCGCGTAAACACGATTGCTGCAAAGTCTATCTGAACGCGTCAGTTATGGGCAAAGGCGTCTATAAGCGTTTCGGCTTTGAAGATGTGGAAAATGAAATGGTCTTTGACTGCCGCAAACCATCTCTCCAATAATCAACTTCCGGGCGGTTTTTATTCCAGATCGCGGATGTTCCAGTTCACCGCATCGATCACCTGACGCAGATTCCTCAAAAGCGGCTGCGGAAAGGTGTAGCGGTTGTTGTAACTGTGTACGCCGAACACCAGCGAGGCACCGAGGAGCGAACCGGTAAAACGGTGCGGAACACGGTATTTCCCGCTGCAGAGATGTATGAACGGTCTGGTGAGTTTTTCCTGCAGGATCATTGTCGTACGCATTGTTTCCGCAAGTTCATCGGCACTGTTGGCGGTATTGACGATTTTGACGATATCGGCGCCGCGCGCTTCCATACTCTGCAGAATTTTCAGGGTTTCTTCAGCATCAAGAAAACTCTGTGTATGTGCTGACATTACCACCTGCGCCCCCATTGAGTGGATTTTATCGATCAGGCGCATCTGCTTGTCTATGGCTTCAGAATTGTAAGTTATCTGGCGCGGCGCCGGGTCATAAAGATCCGCCATCACATCAACGATCGCGGCGCCGGCTTCCACGGTCTGGAGCAGGATTTCCTGGCGCTTGTCATCGGAGGGTTTATCCAGCCGGTCGGTGCGGTAATAGCAGAACATAAAAGGCAGATCAACAGAGTTTATCACCTGTCGGAACGCTTCGACATTGCGGTGTTCCACTTGAAAATCAAAAAGTTCCACAGCTATGGCATCGGCGCCGTCGGCCTGCAGATCTTTAGCTCCGGCGATCAATTCTCCGGGAGTCTGTCCTGCCATAATGCCGCAGAGTGTGGGGCGGAATCGTTTGAGAACGCTTTTCATTGTATTACCTCGTAAATTAAAGTTGAACCAGCGTATAAGGATCGTGTCCGAAACAGAGTTCCACGCCGTCAGCTTGCATTGACCGCAGCAGACGTATGGAGTCAAAATATCCGGGGTTGCCGGCATATTCTCCGGCATCAGGTTCGTAATCCACGGCTTCCGGCATATAAACCACATCGCCAACCAGCAGAATCCGGCTGCCGTCATCGCGCGTCAGCAGCAGACTCTGGTGCCCCGGCGCGTGACCGGGCGTGGGTATGCAGAGCATTGCTCCGTCATTAAGGCAATCGTATTTGCCGTCAACAGTTATAAATTCGTTGGGAAACACTTTTTTAAGCGATTCCGCTGCCGCGCTTTGAGCAATGACTTTGGCCTGCGGAAAATCAACCAGCCCGGCGTAATGGTCGCTGTGCGCGTGCGATATAATTACATAATCTATATTGCTTGCAGCTATACCTTTTGCCGCCAGCAGTTCCACGGCGGTTTCCCCGGGCTTGACCTTTACCAGATACATCGCCAGCGGATCCTGAACTTTTTTCAGCGGCTTCTGACCGGCATCAAAAAGAAACTTTTTGCCGCCGTGCTCAATAAGATAGCAGGGTACAGGTACGGAAATGCGGATATTCTCTGCGCGTTTCAGCGGACGGGCGTGCAGATGCAGCCACGTTTCAATAGTGCCGGTGGAGAGAACTGTGATTTTCATAGCAGTCTTTCTGTGCAAAAACGGTACCCGGGGGGGGATTTCTCCGGCACAGGTACCGTCCGGTATCTTGCTTATTTGAAAGTCAATACAACCTTACCGATGTTTTCCGCGCGGCGCAGCACTCCGTGGGCAGCTTCAACTTCCTGGATCGGAAAGACCGCGTGCACATTGGAAATAAGTTTACCCTCCACAAAAAGCGGCAGGAGTTTATCTTTAAGATCGTGCATAATGCGGCTCTTTTCTTCCGATGTGCGGCTGCGGAGGGTGCTGCCGATCAGACGAATGCGCTTGCGCCAGACGGTTTCCAGATTTATCACGGTTTCCGCCCCCGCCATAGTGGCGATCATAATCCAGCGGCCGCCGAACACCATATTCTTGAAGCATTCGCCCATCAGCTTGCCGCCGATGCAGTCCAGCGCCACCGTCGGCGGATTGGCTTCGATCACCGGCCGGACATCTTCGGTGCGGTAGTCCAGAACAAAATCCGCGCCCAGTTTTTTGACAAATGCCGCCTTTTCCGGTGAATCAATAGTGGTGATGACTTTGGCGCCCATCAGTTTGGCATACTGGATAGCTGCCAGACCGACACCGCTGGCACCGGCCTGCATATAGAATACATCGCCTTCTTTCATACCGCCGGCTTCCAGCTGCAAGTTGAGATAGACAGTACTCCACACTTCCGGAATACCTGCCGCCTGAATCATATCCATTGCGTCAGGAATATGAATAACCATACCTTCCGGCACGGCGATTTTTTCGGAATAACCGCCGCCGCCGACCAGAGCAGCTACGCGATCGCCGACTTTGAATTCAGAGTCTTCAGCAGCTTCAGCAATGGTTCCGGCAACTTCCAGACCGCACCACTGCGGCCAGCCTTCAGGAGAAGCGTAGCAACCGTCTTTCTGCATCAGGTCGGCGCGGTTGACTGCGGCGGCGTGAACGTCTATAATAACCTCACCGGCTTTGCGTACCGGATCGGGCATTTGGCACCATTTGAAATTACGTTCTTCATCAAGAATCATTGCATACATAGTTATTTACTCCATTTTATATAGTTTGAGGCCGCGAGAGTTATTTCGTGAACCAGATAATCGTGTTCGTAAGAATAATCAATGACTTTTTCGCCGCGGATAACTGATGCCAGTTCTTTGAGCTGGGCGCTGTAACGGTCGTTCTGCGCGGGGAATTTGAGAATGTGTTTACCGGCAGGGAAGTTCCACGCATCTTTTGCCAGTTCCAGAGAGACTTCCAGCATCTGACCGTCAAAGCGTTCCAGCGGCGAAAACAGGATCGTGCCGTTGGTACCCACGATCCTCATTGTGCGCCGGTGAGTCGGCAGCGCATCTTTGGAACAGGCGTTGAGTGTAACCACCGCGTGATTGGCATATTCCAGAATCGCAGTGCAATTGTTGAATACGTGCGCGGGGTATCCGGGCGCCGGATGCATAAAAGGCGTGATTTTTTCAGGTCTTCCCAGAGCAGATACCACAAAGTCGATCAGGTGGCAGCCGAGATTATACATAATTCCCCCGGGAAACTTGCCGATATATTCCTGATACTCTTCGCCGCCGTAATTGTGGTTCATATCGGCCTGGATTTCAAAAACATCGCCCAGCAGTCCGCCTTTGACAGCTTTGATGCAGAACTGGAACGCCGGATTGCCGCGGAACATAAATCCCATCTGGAACGGCAGATTTTTTGCCTTGCAGCCGTCGAGCAGTTTTTTATACGCGGCAAGATCTTCGCCGGCGGGTTTATCCATATGCATTGCCAGACCTTTTTCCATACACTTCATTGCAATGGGCACCAGGTCGTTATTGGGTACTTCCACCGTAACCGCCTGCAAGCCGGGGTAGTTGAGTATCTCGTCAAGAGTCATAGCCTTATAACCGTCATAAGTACCCAATCCGGCGAGTTCGCGGCGTGGTGTTTTGCAGTAAGTGTCATCGTTCCAGTAGCCGACTATTTCGTAAATATCCGGCAGCTTTTTCAATGCGGCAAATTTGCCGGCAGCGTGTTCGTGATACACGCCAAGCTGGGCAACTTTGATTTTTTCCATAATGTTCTATCCTCTATTCAGTGTTTTTGTAAAATATAACACCGGTAAGGCACTTAAACAAGTTTCAAATCAGTTTCTTTGCAGAAAAATATATGCAATCTGGAGTATTATTTGCAAAAAAAGTTATTTTTTATGCCAATAAAGCATTGGCGGCGATCCATAACCTTGAAAAATCACTTTCTGCCGCACCGTTTAACTACAGCCGGAACCCGCCTCCGGAACCTTTTTTACCGCTCTTGCCGGATTGATACGCGCGATACGCCGCCATAAAGTTCTGCACATTGGAGTAACCGCAGCGGGAGGCAAGTTCTTTTTGCGGCATATTTTCACAAAGCATTTTTTCCGCGTAAGTCATAACTTTATCCAGATAATATTCTTTCACAGTCTGCCCGGTGACTTTATGAAACCAGCTTGTGAAGTTTCTCCGGCTGACTTTGCGCATTTCTGACAGCGCATCGATCCCGGGATAATTGAAAGGCGGTCCGTGCAGCGCCTTGAAAACCGGCGCCCACGCCGGTTCGATCCCCGCACGCCCGGCGGTTCCGGCAGCAGGTTCCGCATTTTTCAGCAATGCAAAGATCTCCAGCAGCAAGCCGTACTGCATAAGTTTATTATCCGGGGTTTTGCACGCATCGGCAAGCCGGGCAAGCAGCCTGAAAACCTTTTTATCCGCCTGCATACTGCGGGAAAGAAAGTCCGGCGGATCCGCCAGATAGTCCAGATAAATAAACCACGCAAAATAGGGATAGCGCTCATCCACGCGGAACTCGTGAAATTCCCCCGGCATTGCCATAATCACACTGTTGGCGCGCAGCTGCCAGATCCGCCCGCGCATTTCATACTCGCCGCGCCCGGATTCAATAAATGCCAGATGCAGGCGGTTGTAATGCGCGTGCCAGGCGGCACGCTCGCCGGGTATCCCCTGAAAAGAAGTCACGCGCGAAATCTTTACAGAATTGCCAAGTAACTGTACAAAATCTTCTTTCTGCATAAAAACTCTGTGGTTATCAGATTTTACGGATACTCTTTAATATACCCTGTTTGAGTAATTATTGCAAGTTTCTGCCCGAAATAATTATCTTTTTGCCCGGAATCATTATTGTCAAAATAATTTTTCTGTTTATATTATCTGTAACAAAAGTGCCAACTGTTTTCAAAAGTAAAGGATTCGATCTATGCAACATCCTGTGTTCATTTCAGATCAAGGCTCATTTTCCACCCCTGAAGAACTGGTTCGCAGTCTGGTTGCCAAAAAACCTGCCAGGCCGCTGCCGGAAGTACCTAAAGCAAAATATCTTGACCTTGCCGAGCACATTGTCCGTACCGGCAGCGCGTGGCAGGATCAAACCACCGGCGAAATCATAGACCCTTATGAACACCGCGAAACCCCCACCGTCACCGCACGCTACATCGGAGCTTTAGGCGCCCTTATGCAGCAGGGCCGCTGTCTTGACCTTATGGATTCTGCCGTCAAGGCTATGGAGCCGGTGATGGCACAACTGCTGGGAGCCCAAACCTCTTACGGCGAATTTCTGGTCAAAGAGTCATTGATGACTTACATTGCATTGCAGGACAAAGTCGATCCGGCACTTATCAAGCGCTGGCACGATATGTATGCAAGTTATGATCCTGAAGTAACCTACGGCAGAACCCGCACCCGTCTGCCCGATCTGGAACAGCGTCAGAATTACATTACTTTTGCGCTGGCCGGTGAAGCAATGAAAAAACATCTGGGTATTGTCGATCACCGTGATTTTGTTTACTCTTACCTTGACGAACAGTTTGAGCGTTTTGACGAACTTGGTATGTACCGCGACCCGCACGCACCGATAGTTTATGATATAACACCGCGGATGAATCTCGAACTGGCACAATATTTTACAACTTATGAAGAACCGTACGGCAGCAAGCTTTCCGGGATCCTGCGCAATGGCGCTATGTGCAGTTTGCTTTATCAGTCAAGCCTCGGTGAAATGCCCTTCGGCGGCAGAAGCAATCAGCAGAACTTTGTGGAAGCAAGTTTTGCCATTATCTGCGAGCTTGAGGCCCGCAAATTCAAAGCTATGGGCGATATTTATATGGCAGGCGTTTTCCGCCGCGCCGCTGCACGCGCGGTCAACAGTATAGAAAGTTACCTGCTGCAGACTCCGGTCAATTTCAACAAAAACCGTTTCCCCGCCGCCGCGCAGCACGGCAGACAGCGTGATTACGGTTTCTACGGGGCATATACATTGCTGATAGCCAGTCAACTTGCCATTGCTTCGCTGGTGGCAGATGACAGCATACCTTTTGCCGATGTAACACCTTCAGAATGCGGAACATACCTCTGGACTACCACAGATATATTCCACAAGGTTTTTGCTTATATCAACGGCAGCCATATAGAAATCGAACTCAAACCCAACCGCGGTTACGACGCCGTAGGCTGGGGCAGATGGCATATTGCCGGATTTCCGTCGGAACTGGTGCTCTCCACACCGGTAACGGCGCATCCGAGTTTGATTCTGGTCATCAAACCGCAGGAAGCTCTGGCGATCGGCCCCGGCTGTGCCGAAGACGGCTGTTTTGTGGCTGATATGATCATTGAAGATCCTTCGGAGTGCTGCTTCCGGGATCCGGTTGTAAACTCTGACTATGTGGAGTTTGCTGTGGATTGGCCGAGCAAAGTCGGCAAGATCTCTGAAAAGATCCGTCTGACTGAAAAATCCGCCTCGGTCGAAGCGTGCAGCAATTGCAGCAGTCCGATCTCCTACCGCGTGCCGATGATTATGACCAACGGAGAGACCTGGGGTGTCAGCCGCGCAACAGAAAACGGCTTTGATGTAGAATACCGCAACTGCCGTTTCTCCATAACCAGTGATGCCGCAGAAAAGATCGAAGAACGCTGGGTTGCCGGCAACCGCAACGCATTGTACAAAACAGCCCGGTTCAATTCGGCAACCAACAGTGTAAAAGTTGATTTGAAAGTAGAAAAGTGTTGATTTTATCTGTATGACAGTAAACAAGTAAGGAGTTTTATCTATGCCGAAGCCGTTATTTATTTCAGATCAGGGCTCTTTTGCCACCCCCGAAGAACTGGTTCGCAGCCTGATTGCCCAAAAACCTGCCAGGCCGCTGCCGGAAGTCCCCAAAGCAAAATATCTTGACCTTGCCGAACACATTGTCCGCGTCGGCAGCGCGTGGCAGAATGAAGAGGGCAGGATCATTGATCCGTTTGTCCACGAAGAGACTCCGATGGCGACCTGCCGCTATCTCGGCGCATTGGGCGCCCTTATGCAGCAGGGACGCTGCCTGGATATGATTGACAGCGCCGTCAAAGGTATGGAACCGGTTCTTCAGGAAATTGTCGGCGGCAAAACCACTTACGGCGAATTTCACGTCAAAGAATCGCTGATGGTCTATATTGCCTTGCAGGATAAAGTCGATCCGGCACTGCTCAAGCATTGGCGCGATATGTATGTTTGTTATGATCCTGAAGTAACTTACGGCAGAACCACTTCCCGCGGCACTCCGCTGGAGGAACGGCAAAACTTTCTGACCTTTTCGCTGGCTGGCGAAGCAATGAAAAAGCATCTTGGGATCATTGACAACCGCAAGTTCGTCGATACTTATCTTGCAGAACAGCTTGACCGGTTCGACGAACTCGGTATGTACCGCGACCCCCATTCGCCGATGACCTATGATATAACTCCGCGGATGAATATGGAAATTGCGGAGGTTTTTACCGAGTACGATGAACCGCACAAAAGCCGTTTGCGGTCTCTCCTGCGCAGCGGTGCAATGTGCGGATTGCTCTATCAATCCGGCTGTGGTGAAATGCCTTTCGGCGGCAGAAGCAATCAGCAGAACTTTGTGGAAGCAAGTTTTGCCATTATCTGCGAACTTGAGGCGCGCAAGTTCAAAGCCCTGGGCGATATTAATATGGCAGGCGTTTTCCGCCGCGCCGCTGCCCGCGCAGTCAACAGTATAGAAAGTTATCTTGTGTGTGATCCGGTATTTTTCAACAAAAACCGTTTCCCGCAAGCCACCCAGTACGGCAGACAGCGCAATTACGGTTTTTACGGAGCATACACACTGCTGATCGCCAGCCAGCTTGCCATTGCTTCACTGATGGCAGATGATACCATACCTTTTGCCGATACCACTCCGGCGGAAAGCGGCGCTTTCCTCTGGACCACATCGGATGTTTTCCACAAGGTTTTTGCCAGTATCAACGGCTCGCATATTGAAATAGAACTGTTCAACCACTGCCACTACGATGCCGTGGGCTGGGGCAGATGGCACGTCAAAGGTATTCCGCCGGAACTGACAGTATCCACACCGTCCCCGGATCACCTGGCTTTTATTTCGGTCATACCGGCGGCGGAATCGCTGGCATTCGGAGCCGGTACTGCTGAAGAAGGTTTTACTGCCGATCTGCCGATTACCGGACCGGGGCAGGCCAATGTGCGTGATGTTGCTGCAACAGCAGATTATGTGGAACTGGTTATTGACTGGCCATTTGCCGCCGGTGTTGTCAGCGAGAAAATCCGCCTGATGGCAGATTCTGCCGAGGTCGAAGCGGTAAACAGTTCCGGCAAGCCGGTGGCTTACCGCGTACCGCTGCTGTTGACCGACGGCGAAAGCTGGAGCATAACTAAAGCCGTGGAAAATGGTTTTGAAGTATCCTACAAGGGTTGTAAATTCATTGTTTCCAGTGATTCAGAAAAAGTGCACGAAAAGTGGGTCGGTTCCAGCCGCAACGCTCTTTACTCCCCCGCCCGGTTCAATTCGGCAACCAACAGTATAAAAGTCAGTTTGAAGGTTACAAAAGATAATAACTGAAAATAATGGAAATACTTTATGATCTTTGATTTTCATACTCATAATGCAGGGCCGGTTTCCACAGAAACAGCCGATTCAATAATGCGTTATGCCGATAAATTTATGACGCTGGGCGACGTTTTTGCCTGCGGCAAAACTCCCGATCCTGACGGCATACGCCAGATCAATGATATGAGTTACGAATTTGTAAACCGTGATCCTGCCAACCGTTACGCGGCGTGCTTTATCAATCCGTGCAACAGTACGGAAGCGTGTATCGAAGAGATGCGTTTCCGTATTCTCAAGCAGGGATTCCGGGCAGTCAAACTGGAAATAAATTTGATCTGTACCGATCCGGCGATGACTCCTCTGCTGCAGGAGATCGCGCGGCTCAAAGTTCCGCTGGTGCAGCACTGCTGGCGCAAAACCACCGCCCGCTACGCCGGGGAATCGTTTCCGGAAGATATCGCCGTAATGGCAGCGCGCCACAGCAATGTCAATATTGTTATGGCTCACCTCTCCAATTGCGGCTATCAGGGTATAGCACAGGTGGCAGGTCTGAAAAATATCTACTGCGATACCTCCGGCGGTCTGCCCGAAGGCAGTGTGCTGGAATATGCGCTCGGCAAACTGGGGGCCAAACGCATACTTTTCGGCAGCGATATAGCTTACCGCAACACTGCCAGTCAGCTGGGACGCGTGCTGGGCTGTGTGACAAATCCGGCAAAACGCGAACTCATACTGCACAAAAATGCAGAAAGGCTTCTGGGATTATGATTTGTGATGTAAATATCGGTTACGGTGTCTGGCCATTCCGCACTGCAGTGCGTACTGTTCCGGCGCTGGTAAAGAAACTTTCAGCTGCCGGAATCAACTCCGGCTGGGTACATTCAATGGAAAATATCTGGTCATACGATATTGACCGGATCAATGAAATGCTCTGCAAAGCCTGGAAAAACTATCCAAAGTTTCAGATCGTTCCCACTTTGCACGAAGATTACTCCGTCAGTTTGGATATGCTGAAAAATCCGGCGGTGCCCGGCGGGATCATCTACCCTAATTACCACAATTACCCGCTGGATTTGCTGACAAAGATCCCCGCTGTATTGCAGAAATTCAACAAGGTATTGCTGCTGCCGCTGCGGTTGGAAGATGAGCGCAATCAGCACCCGCTGGCACGGATAGCACCCGTATTGTGCGATCAGGTTATTGAGTTCGGCAGAAAGCACCCCGGACTCAAACTGCTGATACTTAATGCCAAGCTCAACGAAGCGGAACTGATTTTCAACGGCTTGAACGGCAGAGTATTTTTTGACAGTGCTTTTATGGACGGACTGGCGCCTTATAAAACTCTGGAAGAAAAAAATATCTCCGGCAATGTATTGTTCGGTTCAGAAGCACCGCTGCTGGAACCGCTGGCATCCGTGATGAAGCTGCAGGATCACTCCGGTGAATATGACAATATAAAAAATCTTGAAAAACTCTTGAAAGGTTGATTTATGAGTATAAAAATTGAACCGTGTGCCCATATCCCCGGCACCCGCTATGGTACAGCCGAACGGCAATATGTCAACGAAGTTCTGGATAACGGCGTACTCTGGTATTTGAGCGGCAAAAAATGCAAAGAATTTGTTGAAAAAGCACAACATTACTACAACATACCCTACTGCGTGGGCGGTTCTTCCGGTTCGGCGGTCATCCACGCGGCAGTGGCGGCACTGGAACTGCCGCCGGGCAGCGAAGTAATAACGTCGCCGGTAACTGATATGGGCACCCTGATCGGGATACTTTACCAGAATCTGATCCCGGTATTTGCCGATATAACCTTCCCGAATTGCAATATTTCTGCGGAAACCATTGAAAAATGCATTACTCCGCGCACCCGCGCCATCATTCCAGTGCATCTGGCAGGCAACCCCTGCGATATGGAACCGATTATGAAGCTTGCCGGAAAACACAATCTGTATGTTGTGGAAGACTGCGCACAGGCCAACGGTACGATTTATCACGGCAAACCGGTAGGTACTATTGGCAATATCGGGTGTTTTTCGCTCAACGAATCCAAGCATTTGAGCGCGGGCGAAGGCGGTTACGCTTTGACTGCCAGCGAAAAACTTTATCAGAATCTGCACAACTATATGGATAAATATTATGACCGGCTGGGCACCGGCAGCCGCCTTGCCGCACTGGCACCCAATTACCGTATGACCGAAATGCAGTACGCAGTTGCCATTGCACAGCTCGATAAACTTGAATCCATCAGAAAACGCCGCCGCGCCGCAGGCAATTTTTTGAGCGACGCACTCAAAAACGTGCCCGGTATAACCGTGCCGCAGGAACTGCCCGACAGCGTAAGCAACTGGTGGTTTTATATGTTTACATACGATGGCGACCGCGAAAAACTTTCTGCCAAATTAGCTGAAAACAAGATCGGTCACACCATTGGTTACATCGACCCGGCATACAAATGGCCGCTCTTCCGGAACAAAAGCTTCTTCCCCGGCGGCATCTGGCCGGCAGAAGTCATTGCCGGAAAAACTTATGAGTATAATGCAGATAACTGCCCCGTAACCGAAGATTTTATGAACAAAGCTATGCGCCTGGTCATTAATCAGTACACTCCTGATGAAAAACTCGAACGCATTGTTGAAGTCATAAGCCAGAACGCCTGACAGGAAAACTTTCGCCGGAATTGCCTTTATTGTTCCCGAATAAAGGCAATTCCGATTTGTTTTTTACAGGGCGTTATTTTTCAATTTCCACTACGCAGCGGAACCCTACATCGGAAAGGTTGGTCACATAAGCATTTGATGCCGCACGGGCAAATCTTCTGGAATAGTTGAAACTGCCGCCCTTGACGGTGTAATACTGTTCACTGCCGGGATTGGTCACCAGTTCGCGCGCGTTGCCGGCAAGGTCAGAAACTCCGTAAACTGAACAATCTTTCGGGAAGGTTGCCACCTCCACGGGCAGATTGCCGCGGTATGCCTGATTATATTTGTTTATACAGGCAAAGTTTTCCTGATAATGGTTGCCCCACACATATTCTCTGCCATCGACCCCGCGGGCGGCTTTTTCCCACTCCAGCGCAGTGGGCAGCCGGTATTTGCGGCCAGTCTTTTTACTCATATACTGACAGTATGCTTCCATTGCCGCACCGGTCAGACCGATCACAGGCATATTGGCTGTGTAGGGCTTGAAGATCACCCCGCGCTCATTCCACAGCGGCACCAGTTTACGGCCGCGACTGGAGAGATCATCTACATACGCGCGGTAACGCTCGCGCAATTCTTTGCTTTTCAGCGTTTTCCAGAATTCCAGATATTCACCGGTGGTGACTTCGGTTTTCTTTATAAAGAACGCATCAAGCCGGGTATGCGCGGACTGATCGTCAAAGGTGCGGTCGCCGAAGATAAAACGGCCTTCAGGTATATACGCCATATCTTCCGGAAACTCTTTGGGAATCACCAGATCGACTGTTTCAAGTTTATCGCGCTCAACAGTTACCGGGAAACGCAATTCGTGTTTATCCGGCAGCCGCACGGTAATAAGATAGTTGCCGGCGGGCAGTGTATTGACCTGCGGAGCTGCATTGAGTTTGACAATAGTTTCGCCGGCAGCGGCAGCATCGGGCCCCTGCGGTTGGGAACTCTGAACTTTTACAGCGCTTACGCTGATCGACGGATCGTGCAGAGTTATCTGGAACTCGCCCATATTCTGTTTGAGCAGCATTGATTGTTTTGCAAGTATGGGGCTTAAAGTGCAGATCATACGCTGCAATTCCGGCGGAAGATGCCGCAGACGCTCCACTGTCAATGTAAGCATTGACTGATTGTTCACTGCATTGGCAAAGTGCATCTGACCGGTCAGCAGACGGGAAAAAAGCGGCGCAACCACGTCATACTTGGTATTCAAATTCAACAGCTGCCTGAGATGTTCCCAGGCATTGTTGCACGCAATGGTAAATTCGTTGGCACTGCGCAAGTAGCGGCTGCGGAGAGTTTGCGCCTTATCGTAAGTTTCCGTATTGCCCGAAATAGTATAAAGCTGGTTAAGCCGGCTGCGGGTGGCGATCGCCGCGTTGCGGAGCTGGTCGCAATCATCCAGCGTGGACTGCACAAGCGTCTGCGTGGAACGGCTTTCCATATAGTTATGCAGATACTCCGACGCGTTCCACGCCCCCAGTGTCAGCAGCGCCCCCATCAGAGTGACCGGAATCAGCGGTCGGCGGCGGATAAGTTTGTAAAGCCGGTAGTGGGGCATCGGTGAATATGCTGATACCGGATATTTGGCAAGGTAATTACGCACATCGTTCAGCAATGCAATAACTGTTCCGTAGCGTTTTTCCTTATTGCCGTGCATTGCTTTGAGCGTAACAGCTTCCAGTTCGTAGGGTATCCGGCGGCGCGGAGCACGGCGGCGCGGCCGCAGAAATTTGCGGTTGATCACCCGCTGCATCAGTTTGGTGACAGTTTCGGCGCCTTCAAAGGGCGACTGCTCCCAGGTCAATATGGAGTAAAGGATCGTACCCAATGCGTAAACATCGGTCTGTTCGTCAATATCGCTGTGTTTGCCAAGCACCTGTTCGGGCGCCATAAATGCGGGAGTGCCGCTGATCTTGCAACCCGGTTTGGCTTCCTGTTCCGGCGGCTGATCTTCGTCTGGCAGATCCCCCAGGCTGATCTTGTCGGACTGATATTTTTCGGCGACATCTTCGCGGTACAGCGCCAGCCCCCAGTCGGCAATAAAAACTTCGCCGTAACGCCCCACCATAATATTGGCAGGCTTGAGGTCGCGGTGGATGATTCCTTTGCTGTGGGCAAAAGCCACTCCGTTGCAGATGGATACAAAAATTTCCAGCAGCCGCTGCCGGGTATAAGTCTTTACAGCCTCTTCATCGCCGTTTTTGAGTTTACGCAGCAGTTGAGCAAGCGTGATGCCGCGGACGCGCTTCATTGTAAAATAGGTTCCGGCATCATCAAACACCCCCAGCCGATGCACCGGTATTACGTTGGGGTGGTCGATCTGGGCGGTAATGCGTGCTTCGCGGATAAAACTGGTTACATAACTGAACTGGTTGCGGTACGCCGGACGCAAAATCTTAATGGCAATTTCGCGGTGCAGAACAGGATCCCGGGCGGAAAATACCGTGCCGATACCCCCCATACCAATAGTGCGCATATCTTCCAAAACCCCGATCGTCGGCTGACTTTCCGCACCGACTATCCGCTGGAGATCAGCGGTGGAAACCTCGTTGCCATCGTTATCCGACAGCGGCATTTCCAGCTGGGTCTGACCGAAAGTATGCATACTTGACCCGTGCTCGCCGCCACCGCCGGTAAGGTATTCTTCCGGATGGTTGAGCAAACGATCTTTTTCGGTATTATCCTTCATACAGTACTGCTCCCCGTGTGCTGTGTGATTGACCGTAAATATTTATTTTCAACGGCGGCGTCTGGCGGCATCCAGCGGACGCGCCTGCTCCAGCCAGAAGTTGAGTTTGTCGCAGAATTCCCGGTAATCCGCCTGACCGGAACCTTTCACTACCGGTATCTGCGGAAGACTCTTTACATCGGGCAGTTCACTGAAGACAAAGCAGCGAGCTTCCTGCTGACGGCTGAAATCGTAATTTTCCACCGCCACGACCACCGCAACCAATTCGCCCTGTTTGGTCAGCACAAGGTCGCCGATATCAGCTTTGAGTTCACTGGAAACCCGCGCGCCGTTGCGGATGTAAAGGTAATCGTCATCGGATTCAAAACTCATCGAACAGCGGCTGTCCAGAATGGTGCTGTCTTTGCCGAATGAACCGACTTTGAAGAGGTACAGATCCTGGATACCACGCTTTTTGAGCGCTTCTTTTGTCAGCACTTTCAAAGGTTTGCCGGTCTTATTTTCCGGCACTTCCATAAATGCCACGCGGCAATCGCTCTTGTCTATCAGAATCGGCTTGACCAGTCTGGATAACGGAGCTTTATCGCCGCCAGCAGGGGTGGAAATCAGATACGCAAGCTCTGTTACATCGCTCAACGCCGAACTGTTGCGGCGCGATCCGGCCAATGTACTCAATGCCGAAATGATGTATCTTTTGTTGTAAATACTCACCACCGGCAGATAGAGTTCCTCATTTTCCTGACGATCCATAAGCAAACGCTTTTCACGGATACGCTGCTGCAGTTTTACCGTCGCCTGTGAATAACGCGTAAGCACATCGCTGCGCAGTTTGTTTTCTGCGTTCTGCAATTTGGCGGAAACCGCGTTGTAATCGCCTTTAAGCTGTGCCAGCTGGGTCTGCGCCTGTTCGCGCAAAGTACTTTCGCCGGAAAGCCTGGTGCGGGTATTGGTCAGATCAGTCACTGCATTTTTCAGCACGCTCTGCATATTTTCCAGCCGGGTGCGGGCGGCGGCAAGTTCAATTTCGCGTGCCTTAACGCTTTTTTCGCTGGCAAGCAGCTGATCGCGGGTATTGGCAAGTTCTTTTTCCATAGCGTTGGAGCGGCCGCGCAGAAATGCCAGCTCGCTCTCTGCATTGGAGAGTTTCTGCCGGACACCGCGGGTGGTATTGTGTGCCGCAGTAAGATCGCCGCGCACCGCAGCAAGTTCGCTTTTCATCGAACCTATATCGCGCTGCTGGCGGTTCAATTCGGCGTCACGCGCCACCAGGCGTTCACTCAAACGCGCCACCTCGCCGGCAGCACTGGAGAGTTTGCTCTGGGCGGTTTCCAGCGATGCGGCACGCGCGGCAAGCTCTTTGAGCAGCGCGTTGTGCTGCTGGCGCAAATGGAGCATATTCTGGTCATTGCGGCGCAGATTTTCGCGCGAAGCAGCCAGTTCGCTCTGCAGTTGCTCATAGCGGGCAATGGCGCGGTTCTTCTTCAATATTTCAGCTTCGAGCTCTTTCTGCACATCGGCGGCAGTCATCGGCCCGGCATTTTCGCGCGTCAGGCGGGCGCGCCGCTGCATAAACTCAAGTTTGCTGCGGGTCTTTGCCAGTTCGTTGGTCACGCGGTTGAGTTCCCGGGCGCGGAGTTTTTCCTCGCCGGCTTTAACATTTTTTTCTGCCAGCGCCTTGCGGGCGGCAGCAAGCTCGCGCTGCTTATTTTCCAGCTCATTGATAATTACATTTACTGCCGAGCGGTCGATCGTGGCGCCGCCCCCGTCCTGAAACGGCGACTCTATCGCCGAAAATCCGCCGTTAAGGTAGATCATCGACGTAATGATAAAGTCGCAGATGACGATCAGAATTGAACGGTTCACTTGCTCTTACTCCTGAATAGTGGCTTTGCCGCCGTTTTGCGCAATAAGTTTTGACTTCATCGGATAAAGCAGAAACACCCGCATAACGGTGCTGAAAATGATCCCGATCAATGTTGAAGAATAGGCGATCAGCTGACCGCTGCTGGAGCTGAAACTCATCACCATAAAGCTGGATACCGACCCGAACAGACCAATGTAAAGCGGCAGATCCATAAAAATATCGGCATTGGCGATCCTGGCAAGTTTGACTGCGGCACTGTCGGCACTGCGGCGGATGCATCCGAAAATGCCCACGGCAATGAAAAGCGCCAGTATCTGGATAACGATTATGCCCATAAAAATGTAGAGTGCAATCATTCCGGCGCGTTCGCTGCGCGCCGCAAGACTCTGGCGGATATCTGCCTTGCCCAGCACTTCAGTACCCGCAGGCCCGAAAAGCGCCTTGAAATCGGGGCAGTTTTTGTAGCAGTAGAAGCACCCCGCAACCACAGCGGCGGCAATCACGCAGAAAAGTACAGTGGAAAAAAAGATACGCAGAAAAGTTTTCATAAGGTTCCTCCCGATTGTTTTTCAAGTTACAGTAAAATCTAAAGACTTCTTTATGCTATGTAATTTAATATCATATTATAAAATATTCAAACCGCAAAACCCCATAACTGCAATTTTATTTCAAAAAAAAAGCTTTGCAGAGTGCCGCAAAGTTTGCCAAAAGCTTTTTGAAAGTGTATAATATACTGAATTTATAAAGCACAGAGGTTGATAAATACCTCTCTCAACAATGGATTTTTCGCTTTTATGTGGACTCTCAACCGTTATGTGACCAGAGATTTTCTGATCGTTTTCTGTATGGCGATCGGGATCCTTACTTTTGCAATGCTCGGCGCCCGTCTGGGGGCGGTTATGGAGATGCTTGCCCGGGGAATCCCGGTGGAAAACTTTTTCAAATTCATTCTTTACACGCTGCCGATGGTGCTTATTTACACCATACCCTGGTCGATACTGGTGGCAACGATGGTGGTTTTCGGGCGGCTTTCGGCGGATTCGGAGATCACGGCAATGCGTGCCTGCGGCGTATCACTGCTGCAGATAGTTGCGCCGCTGCTGCTTTTTGCCATTATTATGACCGGCATTTGTATGTATCTTCAGCTCTGGGCAGGGCCGCCGATGTACCGCAAGGCGCGTACCTTGCTCAAAGATACTGCCACCACCCAGCCGATGACGCTTTTTGAACCCGGCCAGCAGATCGAATTTGAGGGCGCTGTGGTCTATATTGATGACAAAGTCGGCAAAGATGAACTGCGCGGCGTGCAGATTTTTATGTTTGATGACAAGCTGAATCTTACACAGGATATCTTCGCGGAATCAGCCAGACTTTCTGTTTCAGAAGAGTCAATGCTTATGAATATAAAGCTCTTCAAATGTATCATCGGGTCCTACGGCTCGGACAAAAGCAAACAGACCATTTTCAACGATGAACTGGAGTTCAGTTTTGACTACGGCAAGGCTATAAATGAATCCCGCGTCAGCGTGCGTTCCAAGTTTCTGCCCGCTGACCAGTTGCTGGCGAGAACACGCATTATGCGCAAGCGCGGTGTCAAGAATGAAGAGATCTGCGAGCTGGAAGTGGAACTCAATCAGCGCATTGCGCTGGCACTTTCGCCGATAGCATTTCTGCTGTTAGGTCTGCCGTTGGCAATCCGTACTTCGCGGCGCGAAACCAGTGTGGGGCTGTTTTTGAGCGTGATCCTCGGCGGGGTGTTTTTCCTTTCGATCGTGGTGCTGGAGTCTCTGACCATTTTTCCAAAAATCTATCCGCAATACCTGATCTGGCTGCCCAATTTAGTCTTTCAGACTCTCGGCGCAGTGATGCTTTACCGGGTATCGCAGCAGTAAAGATCTGATTTTATGGCAAAACAAAAGAACAATCTGATATTTTTTGCAATTCTTCTGCTGCTGGCAACAGTGATATTTTTCGGTATAACCATAACCACCGCCCTTGACCGCAACCGGTGCGAAATTGCCGCCCTGCGCCGCGCTGTTGAAGCTGTGCCGCAAAGTTCCGGCATTACTGCAAACATTGCCGCAACAACGGAAAAATCGCCCGTAATACCTTGCTCAAATGCACGCTTTTTTAAATATCCAGCCAGCAGAGGCGGAACTCTGCGCACTGCCATAGCTTCGGATACAGGATCACTCAATCCGGTGACCGGCAACGAGGCGACAGCGTCGTCAATAATCGCGCTATGCACATCTACTCTGGGCATCCGCAACTTTGAAAATCCGGAAAAATTTGAACCCCTGATGGCAGAATCCTGGCAGGTCTCTGCGGACGGCAAAAAAATTTATGTAAAGCTGCGTAAAAATATCCTGTGGCAGGATTTTGTTGACCCATACACCAATAAATATGTTGCTTCTGAAACAGTTACGGCACACGACTTTGTTTTTTATGTGGATGTGGTACGCAATATGCAAGTCAATGCCGGAGCATTGCGCAGTTATTTCCAGGATCTGGAATCGATCCGCGCCATATCCGATCTTGAGCTGGAGGTCGTCTGGAAAAATGAATATTACCGCTCGCTGGAAATGACTCTGGGGCTGATACCCCTGCCGCGCCACTTTTACTGCCCGGACAATGCGCCTTTTGATCCGTTGAAGTTCAACGATGACCACAAACGCAACAATATGATAGTGGGCTGCGGGGCGTACAAACTTACAGAGCGCGTCCGCGACCGCAAATTCGTGCTGGAACGGTTTGAAAATTACTTCGGCAGCCGCCTGAACATTGCCCCGGCACTGGAAAAACGTATTCTGGAAATCGTCAAAGCCGACAACACCCGCCTGCAGATGCTGCTGGCAAACGATCTGGATATGCTGGGGCTTTCTGCCGAACAGTGGAACCGCCGCGGCAGCAAAAAGCCTTTCTCAAAAAGCGTGCTTACCACCGGTCAGAAGGCTGCTGATCAACCCCTACAGCCCGGCGAAACTCTGCGGAGAGTAAAATATCTTGCCAATGCCTATTTTTACATAGGTTACAATCTGCGCAACGAACTCTTTGCCGACCGCCGAGTAAGACAGGCGCTGACAATGCTCTGCAACCGCGACAAAATACTGCGCGAAGTTTACCACAATCAGGGGAGAGTCATCAGCGGCCCCTTTTTCTACAACAGCCCCTACTACGACAAAAGCATAAAACCCCTGCCGTACGATCCAGCAAAGGCACTTGAACTCCTGAAAAGCGCCGGCTGGCAGGACAGCGACGGCGACGGCATATTGGATAAAAACGGAAAAAAATTTGTCTTTACAGCTTTGCAGGTTTCCGGCAACCCGGTGCAGGAAAAACTCCTTTCGATCTTTAAAGAGGATCTTGCCCGCGCCGGGATCGATATGAAGATCTCACCGCTGGAGTGGCCCGTATATATAAGCAAACTTGACAAACGCGACTATGAAGTCTGTTCCCTGGGCTGGCAGCTGCCTTTTGAAAGCGATCCATATCAGGTCTGGCACTCTTCACAGGCGCTCAACGGCAGCAATCACATCGGTTTTGCCAATCCCGCTGCCGACCGGATCATTGAAGAGATACGAAGAACTTTTGATACCGCCAAACGCATAGAACTCTGCCACCGTTTTCAGAAAATTCTGCACGAAGAGCAGCCCTACACATTCCTGATCGTACCGGAAACGCTGCAGGCTCTCTCCGGCAGGCTGGAAAATGTTCAATGTTTTCCGCTTGGACTCAACAGCGAATGTTTCTACATAGCCCGTTAAGCTTGTGTTAAAAATATATTTCAATATATTCAAAGGAGTTTACCAATGAAATCTTTAAATCGTCCAATGCTTTTTTCTGCCCTGCTGCTGACCGCTTTTCTGCTTGGCGGCTGCTGTACAACTGCCGTTGATTCTGCGCTCAACAACCCCAACAGTTATTGCGGCAGCGACTCGGAAAAAATCGAAAAAGCTCTGGAGTATGCCGCAAAAAACTCTCTGCCGCTGGAAATAACCCGCCGCAACGCCGGCGATGAACGCGATTTCTGGCTGATCGACCGCGCCATACTGCTGCCGGAAAATATGGAACTGCGTATTGTAAACTGCCGCATAAAACTTTCCGACCGCTGCCGCGACAACATTATCCGCAGCGCCAACTGCATTTCCGGCCTCGACCGTGTTAAAAAAATCCGCAATGTCAAAATCACCGGCGTCGGCAAAGCCATTCTTGAGGGTGCCGACCACCCCCGCAGCACCGGCGACAGCGGCAAAATGCTCGGTAAACGCACCTACGGAACCGATGCCGGAAAAGCCGGAGAAAATCCCAAAGCCGACTGGCGCAACATAGGTGTGCTGCTGGTCGATGTGGATGATTTTGCTGTTTCCAACATCAGAGTTGTCAATTCGCACTGCTGGGCGATCTCGCTGGAATACTGCCGCCGCGGCAAAGTCAGCAATGTCGGATTCTTTTCCACCGGCGCAATGCTTATTGACGGCAAGATGGAAGTAACGCTCAATCAGGATGGTCTGGATCTGCGCCGCGGCTGCCAGTATATAGATATAGAAAATATCTACGGCTGTTCCGGCGATGACCTGATTGCACTTACCGCTACCGGTGTCGGCAAAACAGTCGGAAAATCCGGCAATCTCCAAAGCACAATGTTCAGTGCCGCCGAATGCCGCGGTGCCGATGATGATGTACATCACATAAATATCCGCAATGTCAGCGGATACAGCGCCGGAAACTGCCACATTGTGCGGCTTCTGAACAACCGGGGCGTAAAGATCCACAACGTTGTTATTGATAATGTTGTTGACCGTTCGCCCAATGCCATTCAGAACCGTGCCGTAGTAAAGATCGGCGACAGCAACTACGGCGGTTTTGCCCCGCTGGGCGATACCCGTAATATTACTGTACGCAATATTTACAGCAATGCCCAGAGTGCGGTATTGATCCACGGCTCGCTGGCGGATTCAGTAATCGAAAATATCTCTCTGCGCCGCCACTGGGCGCCGGCAATCACCTTTGCCGGAGGTGAAAAATCCACCCGTAATCTCAAACTGCCCCCCAATCTGATGGATAAAGCCACGCGTGAAAAAAACACCACGCCTTATCCCAAAGGTCCCGAACCAATTTCAATGTTCTTTCCGGAACCGCCGCACGTCAAGGCTGCAATCCTTGAGCAGATGAAAAAAGCCAAGCTGAAAAAATAAAACCGCAGCTGCGGCGGGAACAGAATGACAAAAAAAACTGTCGCAAAGAATCACGCTCTGCAACAGTTTTGAAAATCAAGTGGTAGCGGGTGCCGGGATCGAACCAGCGACAGGCGGATTATGATTCCGCTGCTCTACCGACTGAGCTAACCCGCCGCAAACCATAACCTTAATATACTCCTGATTTTATTTTTTGCAAATCTTAAACTGAAAAAAATATTTTTTTGCTGATTTTATCCGGCAAAAAAAAGGCCTGCTGCAAATTCCAGCAGCAAGCCCCGGGTATTTTGTCACTCTTTTCAGAATTGGCTCTGTTCCCAATAAGGGTCGGTACTTGAGGAGGGGAAAAAGACCTTTTGAGGAAAGGTCCTTTTTCCCCTCCTCAAACTCCACCCCTCCTATGAGAGACTGTTTGTCAAATTTTATTTGCAAAAAAATCGTAAAAAAGTTGATAATCAGCAAAAGATGATTCCCAATGGTTGCTTTTGTCTTGCTCCTATTCGCGTTCTGTAATGCTTCTGCCGGAAGCGACGCCTGATAAATGTCCGTCCCGATGTCTTCAATCTTTTCTAACAATCTTTTTTATGATATTGGCAATATCAGATTTTGGGGTGGCTCGAGATCATCAAGACTGGACAAAAAGCAAATCCTTGGATTCTTCTTATTAATTTATCTTTCTCATCTTATTTCGGTTAATTAATATGTCGTAAGTGATTTTATGCACATTGTTTTTTACGGTTCTTTTTGAAATGCGGATCGTATTGAATCTCCGGATTACGCCATAAAGCTAACATTGTCACAGCTAATTTACGGGCAACTGCAACTTTTGCTTTTTTTCTGGCTATGCTGCCGCCCCTTTGAGAAATTCTTGTCCCGAAATCTTTCAAATCACTTTCTTCGCCGAATGGCCCCATTATATACTGCGCGCCCTGAACAAGTAGTCGGCGTAACAAATTGTTACCACATTTAGATATTCCAAGTTGTTTATCGACTTCTCCTGATTGATCCCGTTTAGGCACTAAACCGACATACGAACTGCATTCTTCAGCACTGAAACGATGCGGATCTCTAATTATCAAAGCAAAACTCAATGCAATCAAAGGGCCTACTCCTTTTATTTGCTGAAATGTTTCTGTTTCAGGATACTCTTTGGCTATTTTTTTGATCTGCCTGTCATATTCTTTAATGCATTTGTTTGCTGCGGTTAACATTGAAAATAAACCACGCAAGTTATCTTGTATTTTTGGGGGCAATTCAGAATAAATCTCATTTATTGTTTCAGTGCTGTATGCGCTGTCATCAATTCCAATGCTGCGAACTAAACCACGGATAGTGTTAATGATACCAGTTCTGTGCTTTACAAGCAAATCTCTTGCTTTGATTGCCAACAAATCTTCTTGTCTTTTTTTATCTATTACTTTTACTGGATGCAGCAATTTTTTATCTGCTCGTGCCATTCGTGCTAATTTTTCAGCATCTATTCGATCACTTTTTTTATCACCTTTGTAAATAAAAGCCAAATCACGCGCATGGGCGACTATAACCTCATAACCGCGAGCTTCGAGTTGGCGGCTGATCCAGGCAGAATGGGTGCCGGTTTCAAGAGCAACGGTTATGGGTTGGGAGGCTGCCGGCACTTTATCAAAAAATTCATTCAAACTTTTTGGGGTATTGGGGATTTTTCCAAAAGATGCTTCTTTTTCGCCTTTCAAAGCAAAAATTTCAATAGTTTTTTGAGAAATGTCCAATCCAAAGTAGATTTTTTCCTGTTTCTGTGATACATTATTCATGGTTTGTCCTCCTGATTTTTGAAGCGCAGTATGCGACTTCGGTGTTCTTGGATTAACA
>JAZNBV010000018.1:0-16036 GCA_045587205.1 Victivallaceae bacterium | reverse complement strand
TTAAGCAAAAAAGCCACCGCTTCAGCGGTAGCTTGAAAAATAGTTGCGTGAGGCGAACCCATTCAGAGCCCGTGTCGGGCTGCCGGTACCATCGCCTTGAAGGCGTGGTGCATACCACCGGCTAAGCCGGTGGTTTTGATTATTGAAAATTTAACCCGTCGGAATTTGCCGACATTAACAAAAAAAATAAATAGAAAGGTAAAATGATGAGAAAAGAAATCATCGGTACAACAGCTCTTGCTTTGTTTATCGGTCTTGCCGGTTGCAAGAACGTATCTATCAACAGTACACCCGCAGGTGCAAATGCCCGCAGCGAAGGACAATCGCTTGGGATGACTCCTGCGACAATAGAGGTTAATCTCTTCAAAGCCCAAAAAGTTGCTATTTCCAAAGAAGGATATGCAAGCAAAACAGTCAATGTTACTTTTGATTCCCCCAATACGATCAACATAGTCCTGGATCGTGAATTTAATGTCAAATCCAATCCTACCGGAGCGGATGTGTATGTCAACGGCGAATTGGTTGGCAAAACACCGGCAGAAGCCGTTGCAATGAGCGATTCCGGCGCAACTGTGTTGGAAGTGCGCAAAAAAGGTTGGCTTCCGGCTAAAATGACTGTAAAACCAGATACTCCTGTTGATGTAACATTGACTATGGAGCAGGATGGCTCCGGACGCCGGATTCTTGATCTTGTACCAACCACCGATGGAATTACGGTCACCAGTGAACCGATTTATTCTGATACTGATATCGGAGAACACTCTCCCAATGTTTCTTCCTGCAAAAAACTCACCAACCAGTCCCAGACTGAATTTATTCTGAGTTTCAGCTTGCTGCCGGATGGTAAAACCCTGGTTACCAGTATTCTGGAAGAACTTACAGTAAAAAATAAAACTGAATACCGTTCCAATATCTGGCAGCTCAACACCAGTATAGCCGGAGCTCCCCGTAAAGCAGTTACCCAAGGAGATTATTTTGACATTCATCCCAATCCATCCGTTGATGGAAGCACCCTTTATTTTTCAACTACCCGTAATGGTCGTTTGGGTATCTGGAATCTCCGCTTGAACGGCAAAGGCGGTTTGCGCACAGTCACAATGGGGAATACTGCTGATTATGCCCCTGCTCTCAAACCCCGTACTGAACACATTTACTATGCAGCCGTTCTTCCCGGCAGTACCGCTCCGGCTTACATCTGGAACAAACCTGCCAACGGCGGTATGCCGGAACAGCTCACCGAAGGTAATGCTCCCCAGTGGAGTCCCAACGGTTCAAAACTGCTGTATATCAAAGGCGATGTAAAAAAGAATAAAGCGCGTATTTGGGTTTGCGATGCTGATGGTGGCAATCAGACTCAGCTTTCTGTCGGAAGCGGGGATTTCAACGACATTGACGCCCGCTGGTCAATTGACGGTAAAAAGATCATCTTTGCCAGCAACCGTTCTCTGCTCAAAGGCAAACACAACTATGACATTTATATTATGGATGCAGACGGCGGCAATCTCACCCAGTTGACCACCAACGGTTCTCACGATGACAAACCGGTTTTCGGTCCGGATGGTCAAACTGTATTCTTCCGCTCCAACCGCGGTCTGGTCTGGGATATCTGGACAATGAAGATCAATATCGGCAAATAATCGTAACATCTTTTTTTGAGGATTTCAGATTATGAAAATCAGCATTGATACTGAAAAAATAGTTGATAAAATCAAAAAATATAAAGAGAAAAAAAAGCTGCAGGCACCTAAGGAATATACATTCAAAGGCTTGATGGATTTTCTGACTTTCAAGTCAATGTTATTTCCGAAGTTTATAATTTTGGTATTCATAATATCCACATTTGTCTGTGTTTCCAGAGGGTTGGGATATATAAACAGCGAAAACGGTTCAACTTTGGCAGGTATATTGTGGATATTTATCGGACCTCTGTCAGTACATTTTTTTCTGGAACTTCTGGTTGTACTCTTTGTGCAAGTTGATGTGTTACGTTCGATCCGCGATGAATTGCAGTGGATCAGAAAAAATATGAATCAAGACAAATAATCTAAATTCAAATCGTTCCTCTCTGTTTTCTGGACAAGAGGAACGGTTTTTACCTGAAAATAAATCGGATTTATTTTCAGGTAAAAACCGTTTATACTCAACATAAGGATTATTTATGAAAAAAATCACCCCTCTTTTATGCGCAATCTGTATGCTGCTATTAACAGGCTGCGGATTAAGTATTTATGATGACTGGAAAAACAGTGACAGCAAAGCCCTCACCGGCGCTGGTGCTGTTGCAGGTAAAGACTATATCAATGGGCTGGTGCCCAGTGAAAATTCCCGTAAATATTTTGCAAAGCTTTCAAGTGCCAACAATCAACCGATCGAAACAGTCAGCCGCACCGATAACCAGTCCAGCCAAAGCGGAGTACGCTTTGTAAAAAACGGCGGTATTGCCATTCCACCGGGGGTAACGATTTCTTTTACCAATAAAGGTTATTGTATGGACCCGCACCTGCCGGCGCCGAAAGCGGGGGAAGAATATCAACTTGTACCTGTAACGAAACTGATTCCTGAAGAGTTGCAGGGAACTTACAAAAAGCTGGTAAAGAAAGCCTCGGCAGGCGATACAAATATACAAAGCAATATGCAGCACCTGATATGGGCATTGCGTACCGCCGGAACAGATGCGGCGTATGCCAATAATTTAACTGCCAACCAAAAACGGATTCTGGACAGATGTTCGGAATACTCCGGACAGTTTGAAGAATTCAATGCCAATGCCAAAGCCAACAGTAAGATGATTAAAGAGTTACTGGGGGTGGCGGATTCCTACTTGAATGTGAAAATCGGCGGCGTCACCTACAAAGCCAGCGATCTGCTTGATCCGGATATCGGCAATAAAAAGATCAATGAACACTTGAACCAGCTTATCACTATGAGTAAAAGCCTTCCGGTGGAACGCAGCGGCTTCAACTACGGAGAATTGCAGCCGGGCATCTATACCGATGTACGCGGCAGCGGTTTTCTGCAATATACCGCAAAAATTGCCAATTCCACCAATAAAGAATTTATCTTTTATCCAGTCGATTATGCAGGACAGGTCGGCAGCGGAACAAACTCTCAAGGCTTGACTTTCTTTGCCACCGCCAACACCAGCCAACGCCAACGCGTTACCGGAGGCGATCCAGATAAGGTTGAGGTGGATGATCAAAGAGAACCGGAGAAGGATGAAAAATGCAAACATGTTTGGCAACGAATTAGTAAGAAAAACATGAAAGTTTTTAGTCCTGAAGATGTTGAGACAATAAATGAAAGAACTGATATTAGAAATGAAAAAGCAGCAGAAATAGGTAAAGTGTTGAGACAATTGCAGGCTCAATATAAAAATTTTATAGAAAAAAATAATATCCCTGACAATATTGAAGTTGGAAGCCTAATCTATTATGACAAAAAAACAGGAAAAATAAACAATACTCCTATACACATAGGGTATGATAGTAGAGATATATTTACTAATTATATCTTCTTCGGAGATCATGTTGGACGTACAGTAAATAAAAACGGTCAGTGGTATCAATATGATATGGATTCTAGAGAGTTGTCTCCTTGCAAGACAGAATGGGGTAATTTTGATTCGGAAGCAAAAAAATGGAGTACAGACAAAAAGTATATAATAGAGAAATCATCAGAAATATCCGTGCCCATTGACTCATTAAGCGAATACCAGATACCTGTTGCATTTTCACATGTGCATAGGGGAAAAGAAAATTTTTGGGGAACTGGTTATAACGTAAATGGATTTTCTGATCAAGATTTATTTATTGCAGAAAAAGAAGGTATTTCGATAACTGTTGTGAAAGAGGGGTATTGGGAAGATATAACATATGAACCAGAAAACAGATCTATTTCTAGTCAGCGAAACTCTGGTAAAGATTTACTCCAAGAAGTCGATAAATTAAATGAAATCTCTTCTGATTTTATTTACAAGTGCTTAAAATGTCATATCACAATTGAAACCCATTGAGGTTTACGGCTATGAAAAAAATATTTATTATTTACAGTGTTTTAATTGCGGTATATTTCCTCACCGGGTGCCGGTCGGTGCCGATCACGGACCGGACGCAGTTGATGCTGACGACTTCCGGGTATGAAAATGAACTTGGTGTTACGGCTTATGCGGAATACAAGGCAAAGTACAAGCGTTCCGGCAATGCGGAGTACAATCAGGCTCTTGCCCGTTGCGGCAAAGCAATTTCGCAGGCGGCAGAACAGGACGATTTTGATTGGGAATTTACTGTACTTGATACCAACATTCAAAATGCCTTCTGTCTGCCCGGCGGCAAAGTCGCGGTATATTCCGGCTTGATGGATGTTATGAACAACGAAGCGGAACTTGCCTGTATTGTGGCTCACGAAGCCGCTCACGCCATCGCCCGCCACGGCGGTGAACGTATGAGCTGGGGCTATTTGCAGAACCTCGGCGCAATCGGTGTCGCTTTGGGGTTTAACAATGAAACGCTGAATAATATTTATGGCACCGGTTCTCAACTCGGCGTAATGCTGCCATTCAGTCGCAGTAATGAGTACGAAGCCGATTTGATCGGCTTGATTTTAATGGCAAAAGCCGGATACAATCCCCAAGCCGCTATCAATTTCTGGACCCGTTTCAGTCAGGGCAAAACTGCCACTTGGGTTGGTACTGTAACTTCTACTCACCCTTGCGATTCCGACCGGATACAGAATTTTCACAATCATATGTATCTGGCAGATGAAGCGTACAAAAAAGCCCGCAACAAGAAGGGGTTCGGTATAACATTTACAAGATAATTTAAGCCGAGTCTTAAACAAAGACTGAGTTTTTGATGGATTTCATTTGCTGTTGCAAGATATGTAAGATATTTGTCAGCTTAATCATAAATTTCTCCATTTTCCATTTTCAGGGTTGTATTTAACCGAAATAGATGTATATTAAATTTCTGTAATCTCTTTATGCATAATATTAATAATGGAGATCGTTTATATGAGCAAGATCAAATTTACTGTTTTTTCCGATTTGCACCACCACCCGGCGTGGTACAAAACCGATGCGCCGGAACGTCTTACTGCCATCCAGAACCGCGCAGTGAAAAACGGTTCGGAATTTCTGCTGCACCTGGGGGATTTTTCTCACAAACCATCCGCTTGTCCGGAACTTATCAAGCAGTATAAAGAGTTTCAGCTGCCCGGTTACTTTGTGCTGGGCAACCACGAATTCGATATCGATTCATACGAAACAGTTCTGGAAACTATGGGGTTGGAAAACGGCTACTACTTTTTTGATCACGGAGGATTCCGCTTTGTGATAATGGATGAAAATTACTTCAGGGATTTTCCCGGTATATATTTCCATTACTCCGAACGCAACTACTTTGACCACCCCGGCTTCCGCGACTGGATGCCGCCGGAGGAAATCGATTGGGTACGCCAAACGGTTATGGAGTCCCCCTACCCCTGTATTCTGGCAAGCCACGCTCCCGTGGAGTATGCTCCGAACAACCGGCAGGGTATGCAGTGCAAAGCTGAAGTTGCAGAAATTATCCGCGCATCGCAAGGTACTCCGGGCCAGGTGATATTATGCCTGAACGGACATTATCACCGCAGCGGTATGGATATTATTGACGGCGTGCCGCGGCTGGATGTCAACAGTGCATCGTTCAACTGGATCCCCAAACCGCACGATCTTTTCCCCGAAAAAGATTGGTACAAACAGTATGAATGTGTCGGCAATATGGTCATTTATGAACAGCCGCTCTGCGCCGATATCTTCATTGATACAGAAAGCAGAACCATTGAAGTGACCGGTACTGAAGGCAAATTCCTTTACGGGATTTCCACCGAAGACTCCGGCAACAACTCCGGCGCCCGTTTATGCACGCCGGATATGATCACCACCAAAGTCCAGTACGGTGCGTAAACATACTGCTTGTAAATAACAAAACGGATTTGCGGTAGAACTCAATATTTTCTCCGCAAATCCGTTTTTAATTATTTTGAAAAAACTATTCAAGCAGCAGTGTGTGAATACGGTTTTCTCCGCTGAATTTAAGCTGCATCGAATCAAGTTTTCTGCCGGTAAAAGTATCTGTAGCGCTTTTGAATCCCGGCGGCAAAATCAAATTAAACGAAATATTTTTACCGCTGTATTCGCGCAGCAGAACAGCAATCTTGCCTTTGTATTCCAACGCAGTAACCATTACTGCAGAATTATCAGTCCTGACCGTAACCGGTTTGCCATAATAGACGATTTCTTCTATCGGCAATATACGGTTGACTGCATTTATGGAATTGCAGAAATCATACGCTCCGCGGAATCCGGAACTCAAAGCCCAGATACTGACGCCCACGGCGCCGTTGAAATAACTTTCAAGTATCTGTTCTTCAAATGCTTTCAATCCAGCCATATCGCCGCTCAATACACGATGATATTCGTAAGAACGGTTGGGACTCAATCCCATTACTGTTTTTGCCCGGCACCCCTTGATAAGTTCACTGCAGCGTCTGGCAGTGGCAATCACGCGCCGCGCATCTGCTTCATAACACATCGGCAGCAGTTCATCTGCATACTTTGCCAATTTGCGGTGATCAGTCAAACGGTTGGTAATTGCAGTATAGTACTTGCTGTTAAGTTCCACACGCTCATCTATCCATAACATCAATGTCCGTTTTCTGCCGTCAGGCAGCGGGCGGTATGTATCAATAAGTTCGCGTATCTGGCGATATATTTCAGCGATCTGATCAGTTTTCATATCCCACCAGATATCATAATGCCGGGTATAAACTTCGCCGCCGTCGCGGGCTACTGTTTTCAGAGCCACGGCAGGCAGACCGGCTGCTTTGACGCGTTTTTCATATTCAGCAGTACAATTCCGGCAAAAACAGACAGTTCCACCATTGGTCCAGTGCTCTTCATCCACGCAGAAATTATTGAATCCATAATCGATGGCTGTTTTGAATACATCCAGAGTCTTCTTCATATAATTTCCCTGTGACACCATAGAAGGACAGGCAAGTTTGCGGTTCTTTATATCCACAGCAATATTGTCATTGATATCCAGAGCATTCAAAACACTGAAATCAACTTTTTGTTTATGTACTTCCGGATGGAAAAGTTCTTCAGCTTCTTTTTTGGCAACTTTATTTCCGGCAACAATATCCATAATCCGGAAAGGCCCGAGAAAGGATTGAGACTCTCTGATGCCGCGCTTATTCAGGTCTTCGATCATCTCTTTATAAAAACCATCTCCACGGTAACGGCTGTAATCCCCCTCTATCCGGGGGATCATTATTGAATTGTACCCGAATTTTTCTATCGGAAAGAGTTTTGTGTCGCGGCGGTACTCCATACCCAGAGTGAAATATTTCAGTCTTCCTTTGAGCTCCGGAAAATCCGTTATCTGACGAAGATTGAATTTGAAAGGCTTCTGCTCCCCCCCCTTCCAGATTGCCTGCACAGCCCCAAAAGCATTTGCTTTAAGCGAACCATTGATCTGCAGGCAAATATCCATACAATTATTACTGGATGTGTTACGGAACACTTCATACTCATAACGCACCATCGGCACATTATCTAGCATAATATTTGATTTTTTGAGACAGCGGAAGCGCTCCGGGCCATTGGCAAGAATTTTCACTTCCGGCGGCATAATCACCCCCAGGCGCAAATCCTTTTTCCGGCGGAAATCCCCATTGAGCCCGAAACTGACCCACGTCGGATATTTTTCAGTCAGATACATATCCTGATAATAATAATAATTTCCCGTACCGCCGCGCGATGTATCCGTTACCGGAAGGCGGCGGTTGGCTCCGGAATATTTTATTTCCGCAGGTTTTCCAGCCAGTTTTACAACAGCAGAAGCTTGTTTGCTGTTGAGAGATACCTGAATATCTGCAGCATCCACCGGAAGATTGAATTGGTAAAGATTGCAATTGTTTTTTACTGCCGCGGATGCAATATTTTTTCCGGCTGCCGATACAACTATACTGCCCTGCTCGGTTTTTTCAGGCAGATAAACACTCAATTCAAATTTATCATCTGCCTTTTTGCCGCTGATCACCATTTCTCTGCCGGTATGCAGCAATACGCCCCTGCCCTGAAGCGGGATCAACGCATATTCAGTACGCCAGAATTCTGCGGCCGCAACCGGCTCAATCTTTATCTTGCGAAATTTAGCAGCCATTACCAGGTGCTTCTTGTTTTTCCACGCAAAAAAACAGCTCATCTGTCTGGGATTACCGAAAAGCATTGAAAAACCGTGCCCGGAGTCGCTGTCAAGGTACCCGAACCACGGCAATGACGGATCGTGGACAGCTTGAGTATCTTGCATATCAAGTGTTTTCATATCAAACTTGATATTGCCATCGGCTCCACCGGCAGTAAAAACAGTATTTCTGCCGAGCTTTTCCGCTGAAACACTGTTATGAAATTCAACATAGAGTTCAGCTACTGCGTTGACAGCTTCCAGCGATTCCTGAATTACAATATAATTTTTGTTTGCATCCAAAACAAAAGTACGGACAAATTTCACTCCTTTGAATACCGCTTTATTGCAAAGCCAGGAAGCCCGGATCAGCACCAGATTGCCGGATTTCCGCTCTACAGTCAAATCGTAACTTGCCAACTGCGGAGTAATATCGGCAAAGAGTCCATCTTTTACTTTGCCCATTCCATCGAGCCGGGGATTGAGCTGATTGACCAGTTCCCGATTGTTATACCGGGTTACAAAACTGGTCAACTGACCGCCGCCGGAAGAAACGGTACAGCTGAACTGCGGATGCAATACGGTTACTGCGTCATCGGATTTTTTATATTCAACTCCAGCTGCCGCAACAGCCAAACTCCCCAGCAATGCAGCAGCAAACAAAAATAATCTCATAGCAAACCTCACTTATTTACGGTCAGAGTTTAACTAATATGCGGACGCGGATACTTTCATTAGCCGGTGCCGGACGCTTGTTTTTGGGAATAGCGCGCCGGGCTTTTTCGGCATCATTATTATCAACCGCCAGGTAAAAGTATCCAAGTACACCGTTATCACCTTTGGCACGTTTTGCCCATCCCAAAGAGATAATATTTTCGCCTTTTTTCAGCAATTTTGCATCAAAGTCAAGACGGTGCACTCCCTGCTGCATCATCTTGCCGGGATTACCGGAAAATATAACCTGCCCGTTGACCTTGAAAATCATATTGTGCCAGTTGTGGTTGGGATTTTTTATGTAAGTTTTGAGCTTTCTGTCATATCCGTTCGCAGAACATTCAAATTCCAGTGCGGCTTTTTTAATCAATGCCGGATCCAGGTCAAGATCAAGTTTTTTCTCCTGTTTCTGACCGGGATTGTTCAGCGATTCAAACGAGTGATTCTGTCCGATCCCGCTGTCGCTCATAATCCGGCTGTAACCAGTGTAGTCCGTTTCGGCACCATTCACAGCAAAAACAGCGGAAACAATCAGGGCGGCAATCAAATTTTTCATAATAATACTCCTTTTATAAAAATACTGTTTGTAAAAAATCATTCATATTTTTCTCTGGTAATGATAGCGTGCCATTCAGTTGATTCAGCATCTTCTTTCGTCATAGCTTCAACGTGACCGTCAAGCATTACCATATTGCCACGATTGTTGTGCGCAAGATACAACCCGGTGGCAGAATCGTTTTTGGTATCACAGGCACAGCGCATTTCATACCAGGCAGTAGGACCGGTAAGATCCGGGGTACTGCTGGGCGGTGCAGCCCTGGCGGAATCTCCGATCAGCGCGGCATATCCGGGATCACCGATCCGGGAACCGGTGGAACCGGTTGTACAAAATGAATACTTGTCTATATGCCCCGACCAACCTTCACTTTTATGTTTTACAGAAGCCCGGAGATAACCATAACAGAGAGACACCGTGCCACTGTTTGCAAAAGAATTCAGTTCACGACTGCCGGGGCAGTAAAAAAGAGCCATATTCCCCAGTTCAGCATTGGCGTGTCCCTCCTCTTTAGGTATATATCCATTGCGGGCAAGCAGCGAATACCAATATGTAGAGCTGCTGGTACATTCGGTCAGAAATCCTCCGTTATCTCCGGAATACATTATCTGCATCATCCCCTGCTGCTTGAGGTTGGCGGTACATACAGATCCCTGCGCCGCAGCACGCGCCGAGACCAAAGCCGGCAGCAGCATTGCCGCAAGTATTGCAATGATGGCTATTACAACCAGCAACTCAATAAGTGTAAAAAAATCAGATGTTTTTTTCTTCATAAAAAACTCTCCTTAAATGTTAAACATTAAAATATCAAACTTTCGCGTTCATTATAACTGAACGGTATTACACTGTTATGTTCTATTGAAGATATTTCACCGCAAATACAGCGCAGCATCTCCATAGTTTTATCATCCCTGGTACTGCCGATTGTAGTAATGGAGGGGCGTACAACTTCAGCTAACGGGATATCTCCGAATGCTGCCACAGCAATATCCTCCGGAACTTTTATACCGGCATCGGTCAATACGCGGATCATACTTGCAGCAGATATAACATTACTTATAAGCACGGAACGCACCGGATGAGTCAACCTTTTTTTCAAAATATAATTTGCAACATCCCTGCCCCCCTGACACTGTTCCTGCCAGCGGATCGGTATTATCATATCCCCCGGCTGTAAAACATCATCACCCAGCAGGTATTCATCGCCGGTCCACAAATTCAGCGCAACCGGCCCCAAACCGGCGGCGTGAGCCCGACGCAGAAAATCCCTCTGGAGTTCACGCCGGTTGTAGCCAGCCCGGAAAATATTTCCCGGCAGCACATCTTCCGGCATTGGGAATGCGTAATTTGCCAAATAAAGATTCATACCGTTCTTAAGCATTACAGCAATCTTTTCGCGCTGCTGCCGGATAATATTTTTTGCCGGGTGATCATCTGCCGGAATCGAAAATTCACTTATCAGCCCGATCACCAGAACATCTTTTACATCCATACTGAACAAAGTCTGCATAGTATCCCCCAGCAGAATATCTGTCCCCATAAAAACATATTCGCGTCCTTTGCTATTCAGATAATTGAACACTTCGCGAAAAGTTCCGGCAAACTTGCTGATTGCCGCTTCATTGGAAAAAACAACCCCTACAGGCGGCTCCTTGCGGGTCATACGCAAACGTTTTGCCGCCATATTGGGCCGATAGCCGTGAGCTTCAGCATAAGCCTTCACTTTTTCTTCCAATTCCGGACGCAAACCGAACTCTTTAGCCCTGCCGTTAAGACAGAATGAAACTGCAGTTTTGGAAATATTAAGCGCCTCGGCAATTTCACTTATAGTCATTTTCTAAAAAAACCTTCAGACTTCTAAAACGATTTAGTTAAACAATAGAAATTACTATAGCACGCTTTGAGTAATTGTCAAATACAACGACTCAAAATATTCCGAAATTCTTCAATATACATCACTTTATTACACACAATATCAACCGGATCTCCTTGCAAATTTTCCGGCATCAAATCGTATTATCTGCGTCGTTTATCAAAAGATCATTCTTTTAAAAAAATATTGTTGAAAATTGCTTTATTGCCGATAAAAGCATATATTATAACATTGTTTAAATAAACTTATTATAACGAAAGGTTTTTTATGAAGTTATTGACTCTCTTGATCCTGGGGGCGCTTCTGGCGCCCGGTCTGACTGCCGCTGAAGTAAAAGGCAAATTCTGGGAACAGCCGCCGCGCTCTTATGTTGTGGGCAAAGATGCGGTTATCAAACTTGCCGCCAGCGGTAAAGCATTGTGCGAAGTAGTGGTTGATCCCGCCGCCGCCCCCGCAGCCAAAGCAGCAGCAAAAAATCTTGCTGAATCGCTGACCCAAGTCATCGGCAGCACGGTTGCAGTGGTCAATGCCCCCACCAATCAGGGTAAAGTGGCTCTGATCGTTGGCGATGGCGAATTGACCCGTTCGCTGGGCGTAGATGTAACTCCGCTGGTGCGGGATGGATTTATCATCCGCTCATTCGGCAAAGATAAAATCGTTATTGCCGGACGCGATGACAAACGTATAGTCCCCGGCAGCAAACGTGTACCTTTTTCGGATGTCTGGGAACGCGCAACAATGTTCGGGGTTACAACATTCCTCAAAAAATTTGCCGGCGTTGAGTACTTTTTCCCCGGTGAAATCGGCACAGTCGTCAAGAAAAACCCCAACCTTGCCCTGCCCGAACTCAATGTTTTTGACCGACCGGATGCGCTGGTGCGTTTTGTTTACAGCTACGGAAAACTCGACGGGAAAATGCTTGACGGGTTCACTGTCCGTCCCCGCAACCATACACTGCGTTTCCAAACTCAACTGATTCCCTGCGGGCACGCACTGGCACGGCTCCATTTTCCTGAACGTTTCGGCAAAACCCATCCCGAATATTTTGCTATGGCGCCCGACGGCAAGCGTATGATTTACGGCAGAAACAGCCAGCTCTGCTGGTCAAGCGGTATTGTTGAAGAGATTTATCAGGATGCCAGAGCTTGGCTTTCCGGCGAATCGCCCACCTACATACGCGGCACCAATATCCGCTGGAATCCCCACGTTCAGAAAGGCTTTTTCGATGTAATGCCCAATGACGGTATGGCGATCTGCGCCTGCGAAAAATGCAAAGCATTCCGCGACAACGGCGGCAAATACAATGCGCTCCTCTGGAAATACACCATCGATTGGGCAAACCGGCTCAAAAAAGAGGGCATCAAAGGTTACATTACGCAGATGAGCTACGGCAATCACGAAATTCCCAACGGCGTAAAAGTGCCTGACAATGTTCTGGTTATGACCGCCTTGCGCGGCCCCTGGTACTATGCGCCGGGTTCTGACCTCAAAGAAGAAAAAGCACACATTGCCGATCTGGTAACGCGCACCAACGGCAAAGTGTGGTACTGGTGCTACACGCTCAAGCGCGGCGCGCGTATGATCGAAGGCGTGCCGCACTCCACACCGCGTATGCTCGGCGAACTTTACAAAACACTTATGCCCTACACTTTCGGTATTTTCCTTGAAAACAGCACCGACCAGTATATGTTTATGTTTCTGCACGACTATATGACAGCGGAAATGTTCTGGGATTTCTCGATCGATCCGGATCAGCTGCTGGATAAGGCGTATGCGTCGATGTTCGGCAAAAAAGCCGCCGTTTATATGGATAAATTCTTCCGTATCCAGGAAGATATCTGGGCAAATAAGATCTTGAGCAACCGCCGGATGGGTCCGCTTGGCCCGGAATTTGATATAGCTGATTCCAACAAACTCTGGAGCGAAATTTATTCGGATGAGTGTATTGCCAAGCTGGAAAATCTGCTCAAATCTGCCGAAAAAGCCGCTGCAAAAGAGCCGGAAAATCTTGCCCGTATCAAGTACATAAGAAAATCTTTCTTTGATACTGTGCTGGATGCCAGAACCCGCTTCCGCAATGAACAGATGTCAGTCAAAAACTTCAATGTATCGATCCCTGCAGTAACAGCCCCGCTGACCATTGACGGCAAACTCAATGAACCGGCGTGGAAAAAGGCTGCAGTTCTGAAACTCAAAGCGCTCAAAGGCGATGCCATTGAAGTAAAAACCACGCTCAAACTGCTGCGCGACAAAGATTATCTCTATTGCGCCGTTGCCGCTGAAGAACCGGCTATGCAGAATGTCCGCAAAGATTACACCACTGATTTTCATAATATGCTCTGGGCGGATGAAGTTATGGAATTCTTCTTTGCCGCGCCCAACCGCAAAGATTACCGCCAGCTGATCATCAACAGCCTCGGCAAAAAAGCCGGTTACAACGCTACGATGATCGGCAGCAAATATAAAATCCTCGGCGAATGGCGTACCACCGCCACGGTCGCAGCTTCCGCGTCACAGAAATCTTACACCATTGAATTTAAAATGCCGTGGAGCGAACTTTATTGCGATAAGGACGGTTCCATCATTGCCAATGTTGTGCGCAGCCGCCATCATACTCCGGTGAACCCCAAGGTTACATACTACAGTTGGAGCCCCTTTGCCAAGCGTCTGACAGACCTTGACGGCTTCGGCAAATGGATTCCCGGCAAGGTTGAAAGTGACAACATTCTGGGCAGCGACGGCAACTTTGCTGCTCCGCAGACCGGCAGAGCATTCGGCAAATGGATCACCACTCCCAAGGCAGCCAAAGCCGGCGATGTAGCGCTGGATGACAAAGTGTTTCTGTTTGACGGTCAGAGTATGTGCTTGAAAAACAGCGTTCCCGGCAGTGCGGTTTCTGTAAATTGCTATCTGCAGCTCAAGCCCGCCACCCGGTACCGCTTGAGCTGGTGGGTCAAAACAGAAAATATGTCTAAAGAGCGCAAAGGTTCGATTTTTCCGCAGATCTGGAACGGCGCCCAAAATGTTGCTATTCCCGGCAAAGCGGTTACCGCCAATATACCGTGGACGCGCTTGAGCGGCGAATTTGTCACCGCCCCGGCAGTTCCCGGCAAAAAACCGGTTTACTATATAGCGCTCTACAACTACAAAACCACCGGGACCGCGTGGATAGACGGAGTGGAACTTACGGAAGTTGCGTCTGAAAAATAAGGAACCGGTCTTGCGCAAGATATTTGCCCGAATGCCAAACCTGCCTGGAATTGTAAATTATCAACAACTATAACGGGGATGTTGCAAAACAGTTATAATGCAAAAAAAGAAAAATCAATTCAGCAATGGTTTTTTGCGTGATTAACTGAACAGATAAACTCTATCAGCAACAACAGGAAAATATTTACAATGAAAAAAATTCATCTTTTACTTTTTTTTATCTCCGCAGCATTGTTTCAACTTCAGGCAGGCGAATACTGGTTCAGTGAAAAGTTTCCTGCCAAACTGATAAACAGCCAAGGAGTTTCCATCGATACTGCCGAAGCACTCAAAGGCAAAAAAGTAGCCATCTATTTTTCGGCACACTGGTGCGGTCCCTGCCGCAATTTCACTCCCAAACTGGTGAAATTATACAATGAAACTGCCAAAGCGGCCAATATAGAGATTGTTTTTATCAGTTCCGACCGCAGTGCCGAAAAAATGGCAGAATATATGAAATCTGAATCAATGCCGTGGCTGGCAGTTCCGTTTGATTCAGAAAAACGCTCACTGCTGAAACAGGAATACCAGAACCGCTTTATTCCCCGATTGCTGGTTCTGGATGAGAATGGAAAAATCATTTCTGTAAATGCCACCGGCGAAGTATTTAATATGGGAGCAGCGGCAGTTGAAAAATGGATCGGGAAATCTTCCTTGCAGCCAACTGATAATACGCGCAACACCGCCAAGCCGGCTGCGGCGAAGGTTCCTGCCTCCGGAACGGGTCTGTTGGAAATAGATCCTGCCAATTGGCTGAAAGGGCCAACCGACAACTGGCATATACGGCTTGATAAAGCCTTTTCGGCAGCCAGAAAACAGAAGAAAAAAATTTTTATTCTGACAACCGGTTCTGACTGGTGCGGCTGGTGTAAAAAATTGTATGACGAAGTGCTCAGTTCAGAACATTTTCAGGAATTTGCCGCCAAAAACTTTATTCTGGTATATCTGGATAATCCGAAGTTCAAAAAACAGCCTGAAGCGCAACAACTTTATAATGAAATCATTACTCAAGGATTAAAAATCCGTATGGGCGCTCCGGCAGCTTACATATTAAACCGGGACGGCAGCGTACAGGCGCATATCAACGGCTACAGTCCGTTGGATAAATATATGGAAAGACTCAATACTGCCTTGAAATCCCCCGGCGATACAAAAGTACCCCCGCGCTGGGTAAAATCATCACCTCTGGTATTAAAAAACAGATTGATAAAACTTAAAAAGCAAAAAAACAAAAATGCAAAAACCGCCCAGCGGCAAACTGAAAAAATCAAAAATAAACCACAGCCATCCCATAACTTTTCTATAAAGTAGCTGTAAAAACAGATTTTGCAAATAATTTGCAGATTTTTTCGCCAGGGGTACAAATACAACAGTCCCTTGTCATTTTTGCGTTTCTATACTTATTTTAAATCTTCCAGA
>JAZNBV010000017.1:0-7619 GCA_045587205.1 Victivallaceae bacterium | reverse complement strand
TTTATTATAAGTAAATTGCAATATTTTTTCTGTAAAAAATCACGCTATTGCAAGAAAAAAACTAAAATACTCTGCTGCGGTTTGACAAAATAAAAAAAAGAGGTTGTTGCAAACTTTTTTGAAGTTTTGCAACAACCCTCTTTTCCCGGTCAGGAGTTTATCAGTCGAGTTTGCAATCCTTGATGCTCATAAACTTCTTGCTCAAGAGTTCGCAGCCGTCTTTGGTAATGATACAGCCGCGTTCCCAGCGCAGACCGTAACCGTTGCCGGTAAAGAATGTATCGATCTGGTAGGTCATATTTTCCTGCAGTTTGTAGCTGCTGGTGGTTTCGATCCAGGGGCTTTCGGTTTCCATCAGACCGAGGCCGTGAACCGGACCGTAGAGCATATAATCTTTCCAGCCTTCGGCGCAGCCCCAGTCATAATACTTTTGGGCAATGCTGGAGGCTTCCACGCCGGCTTTCATCAGTTCAAAGGTGTACTTGTGGGCGCGCAGACCGAATTCAACCAGCGCCATCTGTTCCTTGGGGAGCTTACCGAAGTAAACCGGAATACCGATCGAACTGGAGTAACCGCCGACGCGGGCACCGATATTGAGCTGGATGATTTCGTTCTTCTTGAGTTTGGCACCGGTCGGACGGCTGATACCATTGCTGGTACGGTCGCCGCCGAAGCAGTACAGGCTGTGGCCTTCATATTCGCCGCCGTTGGCATAGATTTCTCTCTGCGCAATACCAATGGCCTGGAATTCAGTCATACCCGGCTTGATTTCATTGAGCATAGCCGCAACCGCTTTTTCGGCGCCCTTGAACGCCTTGCGGTGGCAGTTGAGGTCGTTTTCGCTCTTGACCCAGCGCAGCGGACGGAACACTTCATCGGCAACCACAACTTCCACGCCGGGGAGCTGTGCGGCAACCGCATCCAGTGTCGGTTTGGTCATAACCGCAGTACCGACCAGACCGAGTTTCTTGAGTTTCCTGCTGCCCATAGCCATCTTGACCACTTCCGGATAGGTCGCAAGATCGATGCCCGGGTAATCCGGTTCAGCCGATTCGCGGTAGTTGAGCATCAGAGCGATCTTGCTCAAAACACTGCGGCCGACAGCATATTTGTAGCTTTCCGGGCCGATCAGCAGCACAGCATCGCCTTCTGCCGGAACAAATACACCGGCCTGTTCAAAGGTCGGCCAATATTCAGAAAGATAACGCACATTGGCAAAGTCTGATTCAGTACCGTGCACCAGACAGGCATCCAGACCGGCGGCCTTGATGCGCGCCTGGAATTTGGCAATGCGTTCAAAATACTCATTTTTCGGAATGACGTAAGCCATTGTTTAATCCTCCAACTTTTTAATCACATTAGTTATATTTACCCCGTGAACCGTTCCCGGAACAAGTTTTTCTTTAACACAACCGCCCACTGCTTCAAGTTCCATAAAGCCGGAGGGGTCGTTGTAAATGCTGTAACGCACTGCGCCGGCGGGATCCACATCAGGTGCAGCATCGGCAATATCCACCGCCTCCAAGCCTGCTGCCAACGGAGCGGAAGAGCGTCTGATCAGCAGATTTTTATCCGGCACAGTCAACTCCACAAATCTGCTTTCTTCAGGCAGTGCCAGCTGGATACGGTTGACTTTATCGTGAACCATTTCTGTTACATCGCCTTTAACGGTCAGCAGATCTTTGCTGGGCGCGTAAAGATCGCGCACGCCCCCGGGGGCAGTACCGAAACGGGCAATTGTTTTATCATCCACAAAAAATTGCGAAAGCGACCACGGCGCCAGCAGAAATTCACTGCGCGAAAGTTCACGGCACCCGATATACTCAATGGCATCGTACTGTTCTATGACCGTAGTACCGTCAGCACTCTCGCTGACCTTGCTTTTGCGGATAAAACGGCAGGGTATCCCCAACTGCTGATTGTTCACAAGATCGATTTCCGCAGCAATTTCAAAACTGTCTGCGGTCTGTGCAATCACTTCGTACTGCGCGCCGGACATCGCCGCCGGAACGCGCCACGAGCCGGTACTGTATTCGTAACCGAATTTAGTACCTTCCGGTGCCGGCCACAAGCCATCGCCGCCGGGATTGAAAAAACCGTTTTTGCTGTTGCTGATATTTTCCGCTGCTTCGGGACGGAACAAGCTGGTCATTTCGCCGTTATGGGCATAAAAGAGTCTGCCTTCCATACTCAAAGCGGCGATCACAGCTGAATTGCCGCAGCTGATCATTATCGGGCGGCGGCCGTTGGCTTTGCAGATATTGAAAACTTTTTCAATACTCATCACTTAAAGCTCCGGCAGTTTTATATACACCGCCGGCGGCAGTCAATGCGGTCAGGAGTTTATCCATCTCTTTGACTGCAACATCGCCGCAGTTGAGCGTGATAAAGCTGTGCGGCTTGACTTCGGCTTCGCCGTAATCAAGTACGCCGGTGGGCATTTCGTAATATTCCCACGGATGCAGATAGAAACACAGCACCGGACGCACGCCGCGTGCTTCCACATAATCAACATAGCTCCAGACCTTCTTCATCAGTGCATCTGCCCCTTCGGTACGGAAGAGCGGCCACTGGTCGCGGTCGCGGTTGTAGGGGTCGTTGCTTTCCATTACCAGGTCACAGAAGTTCGGGATTTCCACGATCTTCATATCGCCTTCGCGTGTCCAGTCATTCTTGTCGGGGTGATAGGGCTTGAACATTGTACGGTAAAAATACAAAGGCAGAGTGGCATCGGCCTTGTAACCGAGTTCTTCCAGCACATTCACAACTTTGGTGCTGCCCCACAGACGCGGGCAGCGGAAACTGGTGGGATTCACGCCGGAAGCCTCTTTCACCAGGCGGGTGGCTTCGCGGATACGGCCTTCGACTTCAAACGGAAAAACCGGCCAGTTGTTCGGCAGCGGAAAGATCGCATCGCCCAGAGTTTCGTGCACCAGCGAGTGACAGCCGGTTTCGTGCATACCGCCATCGGCATCGCGTACCATTTCCACAATATTTTTATTGTTATCTGCGGCGTGACCAGTCCAGAAAAAGGTCGAAGGCGCCTTGTGTTTGCTCAAGATTTCCAGCAAACGCGGAGTACCTTTCTGTACACCGTTATAGTAATCAGTAAAGCTCCCGACATCGGTTTCCATATCAAAACCGAACACCACGTCAAATCTGCCGTCCATAATAATTCTCCTGTTAGTGTTAAAATTAACATTTTAATGTTGTATTGAATATAACATCACAAACAGTGTATTGCAAGTCTGCAAATGTTTTTTTAACAAAAAAACGCTATTTCTGAAAGAGTTTTTATTGTTTTTTGGCGCATATAGTGTTATATTCCATTTATTATGGAACAGAAAAGAATTTCAATTACAGATATTGCCGCCGCCTGCGGTGTAAGTGCTATGACCGTCAGCCGTGCTTTGCGCGAAAGCTCCAAAGTCCGGCGCGATACGCGTACACTGATTCTTGCCAAAGCCGAAGAGCTCGGTTATTTCAAAGGTTCGCGGCTGGGACGCCCGGAGCGCCAAAACCACGAACAGCCCGGCAGAGTACAGCTGATTCTGGGCGGATCAGGGAAGAATGTTTCCATATTCCACTCGCGGCTGGTGAACTCCATACAGCGTTCACTCATCAAACACAACTGCGAATGTGTTTTGTACAGCAACGACTCAAGTTATCAGAGTTTTCTCATTCTGCTGGATGCGCTCAAACGCCAGAGTGCCGATGCGGTTATCATCATCGGGGATTTTCCGGAAGGGCAGCTCAAAACCCTGCTGATGACCTTTCCCGGCGCGATATTGCTGGATAATCCGGGAGTGGAATCATTTGATGCAACATTCAGCAGTTTCAACTTTGACAATGCTTACGGCATCCGTTCAATGCTGGGACATCTGCTGGACTGCAACCGGCGCAATATTGTGCTGTTGAGCGGCAGACCGGGCCATTTTTTCTCGGAAATTATGGAAAAAACCTACCGTGAAGAACTGGCTTTGCGCAATATAAAAATCAATGAAGATATGATCCTGCACGCTGACTTTACTGCGCCGGATGCCGCGCGGGCAATGGAAGAATTTCTGCAGAAGAATATTCCGTTTGATGCAGTTTTCAGCAATGACGAAATGGCGCTGGGCGCCTACCGGACACTTTTGAGTCACCATATATCCATACCCGGCAAAGTAGCATTGGCAGGCTGCGACAATCTTCCGCTTGGGCAGATGCTTTATCCGGCATTGAGTACCGTGGATCTGGACTACGGAAAACTGGCAGATGAAGCTATAAAATTCATTCTCCGCAATGATGAAAAGTTTTCACCGCACCGGGTGCTCATAACCCCGCAGCTGCTGATCCGCGAAAGCACCCTGCCGCCGGAGGCGCAGCAATGAGCAGCAGAATCAATATTTCTGTAGCGCTGGCGGCATACAACGGTGCTGAATACATTGCCGGACAGATCAAAAGTCTGCTGGATCAGACTTTGCCGCCGGATGAAATAATTGTATCTGATGACTCCAAAGATGAAAAAACTTTCAATGCTCTTCCCCGGGATCCACGCATACATTACATAAAAAACAGCAATCGCCCCGGCGTAGCAGGCAATTTTGAAAATGCCATTGCCCACTGCCGCGGCGAATACATTTTTCTCTGCGATCAGGATGATGTCTGGAAGGCTGATAAAATACAAAAAATGGCTGCCGCGCTGGCAAATGATCCGGCTCTGGACGGGGTATTCTGCAACAGCGCACTGGTGAATGAAAATCTTGAACCGCTGAATAAAACCCTGTGGGATTTGCGCCGTTTCACTCCGGATATGCAAAAAAGGATTGCCGCGGGTGAAGTACTGCAAGTATTTCTCAAACGCGTGACCCTTTCCAGCCATAACATTGCTTTCAAGCGCCGTATGCTTGAAAAACTGCTGCCCTTTCCGGAGTTGTCACCATTTTACCCGGATACATTTATTGCACTTTTGATTGCTGCAGCAGGCAAATGGCAGGCGCTGCCGGAAACACTTACGCTCTACCGCATCCACAGCAGCAATGAATCAGCTCCGGTTCAGGGCGCAGTCGCTTCGGCAAAAAAAGCGCGCAAACTCCGCGCGGCATACCGTAACGCGGAATTGGCAAATGTTATAATCAACCGCTGCCGGGATATAACTCCGGAGAAATTGTCGATGCTTAAAAACTTTGCCTGGCATCACGCCAGGCGCGACAATTTTTCAGCAAATATACTTCTCCGCTCCATACAGGTACTTAACGAACTGCTGTGCCTGCGGTACAAGCGCTATTCCGACTCTTTGCGCACCGCAATTGCCGATATGATCATCAGACCGGAGAAATGATACAGCAATCCGCTTTTCGTGAAAATGGTAAAAAAATTATTTATAATGATATTTCATTTTACGCAGCAGGCTGTATCTTAATTATATATAACTCAAAACATTTATCCAACTTTTTATCAAGGAGAAAAATTATGGAAAAGGTATGCAAAGCAGCCGTTGTAACCTACAATGGTCAGGTCGAATGCCGCGAAATGCCCCTGCCGGAACTCAAAGACAATGAAGTTCTTGTCAAAGTGCATTGCTCGCTCATCAGCCCCGGAACTGAAATGAACAATCCCCGCAATCTGCGCAGCAATCCTGCCGAAGATAAAAACTATGCAGGACAGTTCGGTTACTCCAGCGCCGGTGAAATCGTTGCAGTCAAGGGCGACGTCAAAAATCTGGCTGTGGGGATGCGCGTAGCCTGTATGGGCGGCGGTGCCAAGCACGCATCATACAACTGTGTACCGGTCAATCTGGTTGTGCCGATCCCGGATAATGTTACTTACGAAGAAGCCACCTTTGCTTCACTTGCCGCCACCAGTCTGCAGGCAGTGCGCCGCACCGAGCCGCAGTTGGGCGAATACGGTATTGTGCTGGGTCTGGGCATTGTCGGCAACCTTGCCGCACAGCTTTATCAGCTTTCCGGAGCCCGCGTACTCTGCTGGGAAGCTCTCCGCAGCCGCCGCGCAATCGCCCGCAAGTGCGGACTCAAAGATTCCATTGACTTCCGCAAAGTCGATGCCGTGGAAGAATCCAAAAAATTTGCTGCTCCCTACGGCGTGGACTTTGCCCTGATGGCGTTTGGCGGCAACGGCGATAAAGCCTGGGAAAGCGTTCTGGCTTCAATGAAAGTTTCTGCTGACGGTCACCAGATGGGCAGAATCGTTGCGGTCGGCGGATGCAAATTCACCATCGGCGGCGGCGCCTGGTCGGGCAATGTGGATATCCGTCCCTCTTCGCGTACCGGCTGCGGCTACCACGATTCAGCGTGGGAATACGGCAAGGATTATCCGGACGTTTTTGTGCAGTTCACCAGCCAGCGCAACGCCAGCGAACTTATCAGATTGATCGCAGAAAAGAAACTCAATGTCAAAGCGCTCATCACCCACCGGCTCAAAATCGAAGAAGTCGGTGCCGGCTGTGATATGCTGATCGACCACCCGGAAAAGGCGGTCGGCGTAATTCTGGAATATTGATAAATAAAGAGGTTATATTATGGCTTTTAAGATCGGTCTGGTCGGACTCTGCACATCGCACCCCGAATGCTGGGTCCCGGTAATGCGTGACCTTGCCAAAGAAGGTATTGCGGATATTGAAGTAGTTGCGGCGTGGGACTCCGGCGAAACCCGTCCCGAAGGTTTTGCCAAAACCTTTGCCAAAGATTTCAACATTCCGTACACCCCTGATACGCTTGAAGAGATGCTTCCGCTGGTTGACGGCGTGATCGTACACACCACCAACTGGGATAAGCACCTTGAGCAGGCAAAGATTTTTGTTGAAGCAAAAAAAGCGGTCTATCTGGATAAACCCGTTGCCGGTAATCTTGATGAAATCAACCAGATCCAGGATTGGATCAAACAGGGTTACCGCGTCACCGGCGGTTCGGTTCTGCGTTTCTGCCGCGAAGTACTGGCGTGCGTTTCTGCCATCGAAGAAAAAGGCGAAACCATTTACACCGGCTATTCCTGCATCGGCGTGGATGATTACAACTACGGCATCCACGGCTATGCCACGATCATTGCCGCTATGGGGCCGGAAGTTGTTTCGGTTCAGTACATTGCTTCTTCCAACCAGAAGCAGATCCTGATCAAGTTCAGCAACGGCCGCGTCGGTATCCTGACCGTCGGCAAAACCAAATGGCTGCCCTTCAACTTTACCGCGGCAACCGACGGCAATGTTTATCAGGTGGCAGTGGATAATATGCAGCTTTATCGCGCGATGCTCGAAAAGGTTATGCCCTACTTCTCCGGCAAAACCGACGAAGCCCCGCTCGATGCGGTATCGCTGGTTATGCCCGAACTGACCGCCCTCGCCGCCAAACAATCCTGGCTGAACAACGGTGCAGAAGTCTTTATTACCGACATAGCAAAAAATATCAGCTACGACGGCACCCAATTCGCCCGCGAATACCGCCGTGCCCGTCTGGGCTGATTTATTTGAACACACTGAAAGCTCCGCGGAAAAGATCCTTTTCCACGGAGCTTTTTTATATTGCTTAAGCATAAAAAACGGGGCTGTTGCAAAACCTTAAAAAAGTTTGCAGCAACCTTTTTTTTATTTTGTCAAACCGCAGCAGAGTATTTTAGTTTTTTTC
>JAZNBV010000016.1:0-10017 GCA_045587205.1 Victivallaceae bacterium | reverse complement strand
GTTTTTGGAAAATGGGGTGTGGGGAAAAGAACCTTTTTTCAAAAAGGTTTTTTCCCCACAAAACAGTTTTGCAACAACCCTTTTATTTTCAGAATAAACTCTTCATCAATTGGATGAGTAGTTGGGCGCATCCTTGAGCATTGTCACATCGTGCGGATGAGCTTCGCGCAGACCGGCGGCGGTTACACGCACAACCTTGGCTTTTTCCTGCAGTTCAGCAATGGTACGCGCACCGCAATATCCCAGCGAATAGCGCAGACCGCCGACCATCTGGAACACCACATCGGCCACCGGACCGCGGTACGGCACCAGACCTTCGATACCCTGCGGAACGAGTTTCTTATCGGTATCGACATCCTGCTGACCATAACGTTCACGACTGGCTTTGCCGGTTTTCATAGCTTCCAAACTGCCCATACCGCGGTAGATGACATAACGGCGCCCCTGATGCAGAGTCACTTCGCCGGTGCTTTCAGCAGTACCGGCAAGCGCCGAACCCATCATCACCGAACTTGCACCGAACGCCAGCGCTTTAGCAATATCTCCGGACTGCTTGATACCACCGTCTGCAATCACCGGAACGTCAGATGGCAATGCTTTGGCGGCATTGAAAACCGCTGTAACCTGCGGGACGCCAACACCGGCAACCACGCGGGTGGTACAAATAGAACCGGGCCCGATACCGACTTTTACGCCGTCAGCACCGGCATCAGCCAACGCTTTGGCTGCTTCAGCAGTAGCCACGTTACCGGCAACCACATCAACTTTATCTCCGAAAGCCTTTTTGAATTCGGCAACCGATTCAATAACGCCCTTGCTGTCACCGTGCGCGGTATCCAGCACCATAACATCGACCCCGGCTTTGACCAGCGCTTCGGCACGCTCCATATCATAAGGTCCGATGGCGGCGGCAACACGCAGCTGATGACGGCTGTCGCGGTTGTAATCGGGTTCTTCATTTTCCAGCAGTGTACGGACATCCTGGTAGCTGTAAAGTCCGGTCAATTTGCCGTTGGCATCCACGGTCGGGAGTTTGCCGATATGTTTTTCAAGCATAATCTTGTAGGCATCCTGCAGAGTGGTGCCGCAGGGGGCAGTCACCACATTCTTCTGCATAACATCACCGATCTTGACATCGTAACGGGTCAGAAATTTGAGATCGCGGGCAGTAAGAATCCCCAGCAGCTTGCCATCGGCATCCACGATCGGGAAACCGGAAAATTTGTACTGACGGTTGCGCTTTTCTTCCAGCATTTCAGCAACAGTCATATCCGCAGTGAAGACCGCCGGATTGTCAATGATACCGTTGAGGTAATATTTGACCTTGCGGACTTCTTCCACCTGCCGCGCTACTGAAAGGTTCTTATGAATAACCCCGATACCGCCCAAACGCGCCATTGCAATAGCCATAGCCCCTTCGGTAACTGTATCCATAGCAGCCGATGCAAACGGTATGTTCAGTTTGATATTACGCGAAAAACGGCTCTCCACACTGGCTTCGTACGGCAGAAAATCTGCATACTGGGTGATCAGAGAAACGTCATCAAACGTAAGTCCTTCAAATTTGTAGGCATTCATAAATTCATCAAGAAATTTATTCATCTTACTCTCCGGCAGAATGGTTGGTATATAAAAAATATAAAATGTTACGATATAATATAGCACATTTTTCCTTTTTTTCAACCACAAAAACAGTAAAAAAAGCCATTTCAGGTAAAACAGAACAGATTTTTAATAAAATAAAACGCGAAAAATTTGCAATATAACGATAATCAGGCTATAGTAAGTAATCTTTTACAAAGGTGCCAATGTAGCTCAGTCGGTAGAGCAGCTCACTCGTAATGAGCAGGTCATCGGTTCAAATCCGATCATTGGCTCCATTTTTTTGCCCGAATTATAGAGAATTGCTTCTGATATAAATTATGAAAATCCTTGTAAAACAAAAAATCCCGGCAGCCTTTAAGGTCAACCGGGATCGAAAATGCTTTGGGATTTTATTTAAGCGGCAGCTCCAGCAGTCTGCCGACAATAAAGTCAGCAATATTATCCTGATAGCGCGGCATATAGCGCCCTGCCCCCGCCCAGATTTCGTAATAACCGTAGCCGATTTCCGAACCACTGGTGTCCACCAGCAGTGACGGATTACGATCAAAAGTCTCCTTGACCGGAAAATAACGGCCGTTTCCGTTTGCCACCCCCACGGGCATTGCAAATTTGAATGGCGAGCGGGTCATAACATCTACACCCAGCTGAACAAAAGGTTCGCCGGGGAACGCGTATAACGCAAAGTCGCCCATCCGCAGCACCTGCAGATCTTTGAATACACGGAAACTCCTGCCTTGATCGGCAAGCACCGCCATTTCAGTATAACGGTTGGATGCAAACGTCCAGATATCTTTCAATAAATCAGCATTGCGGCGCAGTTCAGCGGCAGTTTCCACACAAGTGGGCAATTCAACGGTATCAAAAGCCGCCTGCAGCGGACCGAGTTCCACCGGTTCACCGCCTTCGGCAAGGCTCTTTTCCAGATCATTTACATACTTTTGACCGCATTCGTAAAGTTCACGGTCACGGTCATCAAGCGTGGCGCCATCTGCGGTGGATTTTTTCCAGTTGAAGTTGATATCGCCGGCAGCACCGTAAATAAAAAACGCGATTTCTGCAAGTTTGCGTTCTTTGATAACGCGGTTGGCTTCCCCCATCCAGTCAGCGGAAACCCGCAGTTGATTAGGACCATAGCACACCCCGTGCATACCGTGATTGTGGATAAGCGCTTTGACCGAACCGTCTTTGCGCAAAAGTTTTATCCAGCGGATTTCCGGGTCAGTCTGATTTTTTTCTTCGTTGGCACGGTTGTAACCGAGTTTTTCCGAAAGTTTTGCTCTGCCGCCGACGGCCGTGACTGCTTCTTCACAGGCTATTGCCGCGCGGGCGGTTTCAAGCACCGTTGCGCGCCAGTGTTCCAGATATTCCTGATTCATTTCACCCCAGCCAATGCCCAGCGACATTGCCGGTCCGGAGTGCGTGTGTGTTGCTGCAAACATAATTCCCTGCGGCAGCATACCGTGCTCAATGGCGATTTTTGCGCGCAGAATACGTGCATCAAGGTCATCGGTCACTACCGCGTCAGTGGTTACGATCATATTGCGTGTATTCCCGTCATTGAAAGTCATCACCCGGCAATAAAGCGGATCGCGCGTTCCGATATTGCGGCGCCCACGGAAAGGACCGTAACCGTACAATTCTGCAAACAAAGGTACATTCAAGGCTTTTTCTGCAACACCAACCAGCATAATCAACCTCCTTATGAAATAATGCTGAATTTCATTTCGGAAATACAATACCATACAAAAAACAAAAATCAAGCCTCTTATTCAGCAATCCACCTTTTTTATCATCCAAATATGAATTTTTCGACAAAAAAACTGGAAAAAAAAATCATATTGTGTTATTTTAAGCATTGTATTTTCGGGGAGACAGAGTAAAAAAAAATGGAAATGCCAGACAAACACGGTATATTGGAACTTTTTCTGAACGATGACGTACAGAAACTGCTGGATAATATTGCGGGTATGCTCGATTTACGCGTAACCTTTTTTTCCCGTTTCGGTCTGCCCATACGGCGGGGTAAAGAGATGCCCAATACAGCGTACTGTAAATTCATTCAAAACAGCCTCGGCAAACTGGAACTCTGTCAGGATATCGATAAGAATATGCGCGAAAAAGTCACCGCAACTTTCCAGCCGCTATCCTACACCTGTCACGCCGGCTTGCGCGAAATCATCGCCCCGGTGGTGATCGGCGGCCGCCTTGCCGGATTTCTTATGGCGGGGCAGTTCCGCACCAACGATACCATTCCGCAGTGCGCTTTGGATTATTGCAAAAATGAAGCGCAGAAAAAAGAACTGCAGGAAAAATTCTTCATTCTGCCGCTGCTTTCTGAAGAACGCGTGGAAGCACTTATCGGCACATTGCAGACCCTTATTGACTATATTGCAGCAAGGGAACTGGCGGTATTCCGCCCCGATCCATTGAAATCAGCGATCGACAGTTATATTGATAAACATTATCAGGAAGATGTTTATTTAAGCGACATAGCCAAAGTCCTCAACAAAAGCATCTCCAGCGTGGCACAGTTTCTGCGCAACAAGTACCATACCTGTTTCAAGGATCTGCTGATCGAACGGCGGCTCTGCGCGGCGGAAGATTATTGGAAACAGCACCCCTGCGCCTCGATCAAAGAGTGCGCCGAAGCTGCCGGATTCAAAGATCAATTCTATTTTTCGCGTATTTTCCGCAAAAAACGCGCGTTGAGCCCCCGCGAATTCCGCGCCCGCTGGAATCATTGAAAACATTGCGGGGTACAGAATCAGCTTGAAAATTCTGCACCCCGCACATTTACCGGGATATTACTCTGCGCTTACCGGCGGCAGAGACTTGAATACCAGTTTGCCGTCCGCAGCATCGACTTCCAGAGTTCCGCCGTTGACAAGTTCGCCGGAAATCAGCAATCTTGACACCGGTGTTTCCAGTTCGCGGATCACCGCCCGTTTCAAAGGACGGGCTCCGAATGCCGGATCAAAACCGTTTTCCACGATCAGCGCTTTGGCTTCTCCGGTTATAACGAATTTGACATCGTATTCTTCCAGGCGCTTGCGGAAACGCTTCAGCTGTATGTCAACAATATTCAACATATTTTCTTTGCTCAACTGCCGGAAAATCAATACTTCATCCACGCGGTTGAGAAATTCCGGACGGAAATGCCGCTTGAGTTCAGCAGTAACCTCTTCGCGTACTTCATCGACTGCGCCCTTATGCTCCAGTATCAGATGACTGGCAAGGTTGCTGGTCATAATAATGATGGTGTTTTTGAAGCTCACCACCCTGCCCTGCGAATCAGTTATGCGGCCGTCTTCAAGAATCTGCAAAAGAATATTGAAAACATCGTAATGCGCTTTTTCGATTTCGTCAAACAGCACCACCGAATAAGGTTTGCGCCGCACAGCTTCGGTCAGCTGACCGCCTTCTTCGTATCCGACATAACCGGGAGGTGCACCGATCAGGCGCGACACATTATGTTTTTCCATATATTCAGACATATCGATCCGCACCACCGCGCGTTCATCATCGAACAACTGCTCGGCAAGCGCACGCGCCAGTTCCGTTTTGCCCACCCCGGTCGGCCCCAGAAAGATGAACGATGCTATCGGGCGATTGGGATCCTGCAAACCGGCACGGGCACGCAGCACAGCATCGGCAACTGCCTGCACCGCCTCATCCTGACCGATAACGCGCTCGTGCAGAGTATCTGCAAGGCTCAACAGTTTAGCTTTTTCACTGGCAAGCAGTTTGCTGACCGGTATATGGGTCCAGCGGCTGACGATAGCGGCAATATCTTCGGCATCGACCTCCTCTTTGAGCAGGCGGCTGCCGGAGATATTTTTTATGGAATCTTCGGCTTCTTTGATCTGCTTTTCAATACCGGGGATCGTGCCGTGACGCAGTTCAGCGGCGCGGTTGAGGTCATAATCACGCTCGGCTTTTTCCAGCTGCACACGCGCCAGTTCCAGCGATTCGCGCAAATTCTGAATATTTTCGATCGACCGTTTTTCATTTTCCCAGCGTGCCCGCAGCTCGGTTGCCTGACTTTTGAGTTCCGCAAGTTCTGTTTCCAGAGCTTCGCGCCGCTTTACAGAAGCGGAGTCCTTATCTTTTTTCAGCCCGGTTATTTCGATTTCCAGACGCATTATCCGTCGTTCGATTTCATCGATTTCAACAGGGGAACTTTCAATTTCAGTACGCAACACTGCAGCGGCCTCATCCACCAGGTCGATCGCTTTATCGGGCAGAAAACGGTCAGAAATATATTTATCTGACAATACTGCCGCCGCCACCAGTGCACCATCCTGCAAATGGATACCGTGGTGCAACTCGTAGCGTTCTTTGAGTCCGCGCAAAATAGAAATGGTATCTTCCACTGAAGGCGGATTGACCAGCACACTCTGGAAACGCCGTTCCAGAGCCGCATCTTTTTCTATATATTTGCGGTATTCATCCAGCGTGGTGGCACCAATACAGTGCAGTTCGCCGCGTGCCAGCATCGGCTTGAGCAGATTTCCTGCATCCATTGAGCCTTCCGAGGCGCCGGCACCAACCACAGTGTGCAATTCATCAATAAATAATATAACATTGCCGTTGGCGCTGGTAACTTCTTTGAGCACCGCTTTCAGACGTTCTTCAAATTCGCCGCGATATTTGGCTCCGGCGATCAAACTGCCCATATCCAGCGCCACAAGTTTGCGGTTTTTCAGACTTTCCGGCACATCCCCTTTGAATATACGCAGCGCCAGACCTTCGACAATAGCGGTTTTTCCCACCCCCGGTTCGCCAATCAGAACCGGATTGTTTTTGGTACGGCGCGAAAGTATCTGCACCACGCGCCGGATCTCTTCATCGCGCCCGATAACCGGGTCAAGTTTGCCTTTTGCCGCCTGCAGCGTAAGATCTCTGCCATATTTATTAAGCGCATCAAAAGTTCCTTCCGGGTCGGCAGAAGTCACCCGCTGATTGCCGCGGATGCTCTGCAGAGCCTTGAGCAGATCATCGTAAGAGATATTCAAAGATTTGAGGATCCTGCCGCTTTCGCCTTTGCTTTTTACCAGCGCCAGCAACAGATGTTCAACGCTGACAAATTCATCGTGCATATTTTCAGCAATATTGGAAGCCGCTATCAGAACTTCGCTGAATTCGCGCGACTGGTAGAGTTCGCCATTGCTGCTGCCGGAAAAACGGCTCACTTTGGCAAGTGCCGTATCCAGCGCTGTATTAAGTGATCCAATATTGATATTGAGCTTGGCAAGCAGACTGCCCGCCAAACCGTCATTCTGTTCAAGCAGCGCCTTGAGCAAATGCAGATCCACCAGCTGCGTATGGCGTGCTGTAATCGCAATCTCCTGTGCCTTGACCAGAGCTTCGCGACTGCGGTTGGTAAATTTTTCCAGGTTCATAATATTACCTCCTTGTTAAAGTTTTGTTCTTCACTGTCAGATACAGCACAAAGCGTGCCAATATTTTATACAAGGTCAAAAAAAATTCCGCACCGCCTTACCGGGTCATATTGACACACCACCAGTGACATATTGACACTTATCTATTGTCTCTTTCTCTGATTAGATACCCCTTTTCCGCAATACTGTTCCCTGCAACTGCCGGTCAGTTCAATATACATAGAATACCGCATATATTGACGGGTGGTGTAAGTATTTGTAAAAAAATCTTACAGCTATTTGCAATTTATGATCTGTGTGTTATAGTACAAAAATGACAAAAAACAATTAAGGTATCCAACTGTATGCTGCCGGATGAAAAAATCGTATGCCCGTTCTGCAAGGAAACGAGCATAGCTAAATTGAAAAACCAAATGGACGGTTTCCGCAAAACCGGCGAAGTTCTTGTATGTATGCTTTGCAATGCGGAACTGGCCCCGGTAACGGCGCAGAAAGATACCGCTTCGGCACAGATCGATTCCAAAATGCAGGATCTGGGCTTGCTGCTGGGTGCAGCGCCTGTCGCTACGGCGCGGCTGACCGCCGCAACCGATGAAAAGCGCTTCTGCAAAGATTGCCGCCACTTTCTTGCCCACCCGTTTGTTGACCGCTGCGATATGGACAACCACCCGGTGGAAGCAATGGATGATTGCGAACACTTTGCACCGCGCAAATAAATTTTTTATTTAATCAATCGTTTAAAGTAGCAAACAAAAAATAAAATGAAAAACCACCTGCTTGATATATTGGAACGCGATGCCGTGTTGAGCATCGAAGAACTTGCCGTACGGCTCAATACCACCGAAGATGAAGTACGCAACCTTATGCGCGAACTCATTGCTGAACGCAAACTTATCGGCTACAAAGCCATTCTTCCGGAAACCGGCAGTACCGGTCTGCCGGTTCAGGCATTGATCGAAGTAAAAGTAACCCCGCGCCGCGACCGCGGTTTTGACACCACTGCCAAACGCATTGCCCGTTTCAGCGAAGTTACCGACCTCTGTCTGGTTTCCGGCAGCTGCGATCTGCTGGTGACCGTGCGCGGGGAATCGCTGCAGGAAGTGGCGGCATTCATCTCGGAAAAACTTGCCACAATTGACGGTGTTATGTCCACATCTACAACTTTCCAGCTCAAGCAGTACAAGGTTTCCGGCAGATTGCTGGAAGATATTGAAAAGCCGGAACGCCTGGCAGTTGCCCCGTAAAACAAGTACAAAATCGTAAAAAAATACATTTTTGCAGTAAAATTCTACAATAATTTTATTTTCAAATCCGTAATTTTTTACAATTCAAAGCGTATCTTTTACAAGCCTTTTCACTTGCCTTTAAGCTCATAATGCGTTATTTGTATATCAAGGAGAAAAGTTCTCCGGTACAATTAACAGCTTTAAGCAGAAAAGTATGAGGTGCTGATTATGAACAATCCGTCGATCACTGAAACGGCAACAGGTGATTGACAAAAATTTACTGCCAGTTCTATCAAGCAAGCAAAAAGTGCGCTATTGACTAAAACAGGAATTTATTTATGAGCACAGTTGATTTTTCAACCGAATCTTTTATCGTGGAACCTATACGCAATCTGCCCAAAAGCGGCATAAGAGAATTTTTCGATCTGGTAGCCGGCCGGAACGATGTTATCAGTTTGGGTGTCGGTGAACCGGACTTTACCACCCCGTGGAGCGTGCGCGAAAGTGCCATCTACTCACTGGAAGCCGGACACACATCTTATACTTCCAACGCCGGACTGCTTTCGCTGCGTAAAGCCATCTGTGATTATCTGCGCAGCGACTACAACATTGATTACGATCCTGCCAGCGAATGTCTGGTGACTATCGGTGTAAGCGAAGCGCTGGATCTGGCAATGCGCGCACTGGTCGATCCGGGCGATGAAGTTATTTATACTTCACCGAGTTTTGTATCATACCCCGCAGAAGTACTTATGGCACGCGGCGTACCAGTACCGCTGACCACTTACGCCAACGATCAATTCAGTGTGAATCCCGCTGAATTACGCAAATGCATTACTCCGAAAAGCAAGATACTGCTGCTGAATTTTCCCTGCAATCCCACCGGGGCAGTTGCCAGTTGTGAAACTTTGCAGGAAATTGCCGATATTGCCATAGAAAATAATCTGATAGTTATCAGCGACGAAATTTATTCAGAACTGGTTTACGATGACTTCAAGCATACCTCCATAGCCTCCCTGCCGGGAATGAAAGAGCGCACCATATTTCTGCACGGTTTTTCCAAAGCCTTTGCTATGACCGGATTCAGAATCGGATACCTCTGCGCTCCCGCAGCGCTGACAGATGCAATGTACAAAATACATCAATACAGTATTATGTGTGCGCCGATAACCGCCCAGGAAGCCGCGCAGGAAGCACTCAAATCCGCCCGCAAAGATATGCAGACTATGCGCGAAAGCTACTGGGAACGGCGCAACATCATTGTGCGCGGTCTGCGCGATGCCGGCTTGGAGTGCATTATGCCGCAAGGTGCATTTTATGCCTTTCCCTCCATACAGAATACCGGTATGACCTCCCGTGAATTTGCCGTTAATCTGCTCAAAGAAGAGAGTGTTGCCGTAGTGCCGGGTTCCGCCTTCGGCCCCGGCGGCGAAGGCTATGTGCGCGCCTGCTATGCAACTGCGGAAGAGCAGATCATTGAGGCGCTGAAGCGGATCAAAAACTTTGTGACACGCCACAGCAAATAAAAGCTGATGCTTTTTTTTCAACACTGCGCTGATGGCGGCGTGGGAGTATTCCCGCATTCGCGGGCAATACGGTTGATGGCACCTTGGGAAATTTTGGGAGATTTTGAGAAATTTTGGGAGATTTTGGGAGGGGTCTTGCCGCCTTTCAGTACTGCTCGCGGCGGAACTTCCCAATACTTCCCAATACTTCCCAATACTTCCCAATACTTCCCAATACTTCCCAATACTTCCCAATACTTCCCAATACTTCCCAATACT
>JAZNBV010000015.1:0-41491 GCA_045587205.1 Victivallaceae bacterium | reverse complement strand
GCGACTTCCGTCAGGTAATCTGTATTGAAGGTAATAGACTCCATTTTGTTTGTAAACTCTCCCGGTTCCGTTAGCTCTTCGCTTCAATTCTTTGTTTTTTGGCATAGGCATTTCCTCCGTATTGATTGAAAGTTAAAAGGGGTTTCCGGATCATACATCAGTTGTCCGGAAAACCCAAGAGGAAATACCTTCTGAAAGAGAACGATAACTCAACTCGTTACATCATACCAAAAAAACTCTGATTTTACGCTCAAAAACTCATTTGCCATTATTTGCCAATTTTGTTGAATAACTATGCCAAACCAAGTATTTTTACCTCAAAACAGTATTTTGCTGTGCAAAGGCAAATAACGAAACAGAACAATAATACAACTTGTTTATTATAAATAAGTTAAATGTGAAGATTTGAGAAAATTTTATAAAACACCTTGTCCTCCGTAGCCTTGGCGAAGGAGGAAGCGAGAAAACTTCATCCGTCTTCATCTGCTCCGTAGATTACGCCGTGACAAGGAAGAAAACCTTCGGTTTTGAGTGAAGAGCGGCAAAATCAATGGAAAGTGTACGCAATTTACTTTCAGCCATAAGATTATCTTCTTTCGGAGTTTAATATAGCATTGCAAAAATAAAAATCAAGGCGGCAACGCCGCCGTTTAAGCACCGTAGGTGCTCTTTAATCAAAAACACCATCCTTACTCGCGATAGCGAGAAAACTTCACGGGCAGCGCAAGCTGACCTCTTCACAAGCGGAATGAAATGGAGCAACTTCACAAGCAAGGCTTCTCGTTTTTTGTGAAGATGTGAAGAAAAGGCTGCGCCTTTTGAGTGAAGAGCGGCTGTCGCCGCGTGAAGAGAAGACTTCCGTCTTCGCCCCAAGGGCTACGCCGTGACAAGTGCGTCTTCGTTCGCCATTTTTTTGCAAAAATGCTTTTATGGGATTGCCTTCATTTCATTCAGGCTATCCCGCATTTTTGCAAAAAAAATGGCGGAAGAAGTGGGATTCGAACCCACGGAGGGTCGCCCCTCGGCGGTTTTCAAGACCGCTGCCTTAAACCACTCGACCATTCTTCCGCGTACTTATATAAAATGCCATAACAATATGCTTTTGTCAAATTTTCTTTTGCGAAAAGATGATTTTTCTTTGTTCTCAACTGAATAAATACAGAAAATGTTGAGAAAAGAGATGGTAAAGTTTTTAAAATTATTGTTTTTATGCTATATTATTTATTGTGTAATATTGTCGTAATAACTTGTATCACGCAACAGAAGGCTTTTTGCAAAAATGAGTCAGAGTCCTGATATGCCAAAGGCATACGAATCAAGCAACATTGAAAATTTCTGGTATGATTTCTGGGAAAGCAACAATCTTTTCCACGCCGATCCCGCTTCGAAAAAACCCGCTTACTCGGTGGTGATCCCTCCGCCGAACATCACCGGGATTCTTACGCTGGGGCACGTACTCAACAACACTCTGCAGGATATCCTTGTCCGCAGTCACCGTATGCGCGGTTATGAAGTGTGCTGGTTCCCCGGCACTGACCACGCCGGTCTTGCTACAGAGGCACGCGTCGATAAATATCTGCGTCAGAATGAAAATACCAACCGCGATGAACTCGGACGCGATGAATTCATCCGCCGCGTGCGCGAATGGCGCAAGCAGTACGGCGGTACCATCATCCGCCAGCTGCGCAAACTCGGAAGTTCCTGCGACTGGGAACGCGAACGTTTTACAATGGATGACGGTCTTTCCGAAGCAGTTCAGAAGGTCTTTATTGCTTTGTACGAAAAAGGTTACATCTATCGCGGCGTGCGTATGATCAACTGGTGCCCAAAGGCGCAGACCGCGCTTTCGGATGAAGAAGTTATCTACAAGGATGTGCCCGGAAAATTCTACTACTTCAAATATCCGCTGGCTGACGGCAGCGGTTTCCTGGAAATCGCCACCACCCGACCGGAAACAATGTTCGGCGATACCGCCGTAGCGGTCAATCCCAACGATGAACGCTACAAAAACCTGATCGGCAAGATGGTCAAACTGCCCTTGACCGACCGTGAAATACCCATCGTTGCCGATGAACACGCGGACCCGACCAAGGGGTCCGGATGCGTAAAAATCACTCCGGCACACGACCCCAACGACTTTGAAGTCGGTCAGCGGCATAATCTTGAACGCATTATGGTTATGAACAAAGATGCCAGTATGAATGCCGCCGCCGGCAAGGAGTTTGAAGGGCTTGACCGCTTTGAAGCGCGCGAAAAGTGCGTAAAAATGATGGAAGATGCCGGTCTGCTGGTGCGTATTGAAGATATCACCCACGCTGTCGGCTATTCCGAACGCGGCGATGTGCCGATCGAAACTTTTGTCAGCAGCCAGTGGTTCTGCAAGATGGGCGAACTTGCCAAGCCCGCTATCGAAGCAGTGAAAAACGGCTCGATCAAGTTCTATCCTGAACGCTGGGCAAAGACCTATTTTCACTGGATGGAAAATATCCAGGACTGGTGCCTCAGCCGTCAAATCTGGTGGGGCCACCGGATCCCGGCGTGGTACAACGATGCCACCGGAGCTATGTATGTGGGGCTGACCGCTCCGCAGGACGGCGGTACCTGGCGCCAGGAAGAGGATGTGCTTGACACCTGGTTCAGCAGCTGGCTGTGGCCTTTTTCGGTAATGGGTTGGCCGGAAAAAACTGCGGAACTGGAAAAATTCTACCCCACAACCGACCTGGTGACCGGACCGGACATCATCTTTTTCTGGGTGGCGCGTATGATTATGGCAGGATGCGAATTCACCGGCAAAATACCGTTTTCCAACGTCTATTTTACCAGCATTATCCGCGATGATCTGGGCAGAAAGCTCTCCAAAAGTCTGGGCAACAGCCCCGATCCGCTGGATGTTATTGAAAAATACGGTGCGGACGCATTGCGTTTTTCGATCATCTACATTGCCCCGGTGGGTATGGACATAAAATACAGCAACGAAAAGTGCGAAATCGGCCGGAACTTTGCCAACAAGCTCTGGAACGCCTGCCGTTTCCGCAGATTGCAGGGCGAAGTCAGCGCCAGTTTCAAAGAGTTGAGCGCCGGAGATATTGCCTTGCTCACCAATGATGAAAAGTGGATGCTCCACAAACTCGATTCCGTGCTCCGCAGTGTGGACAGCGACCTCAAGGGATACCGTTTCCACACCGCCGCACACGATATATACGAACTGGTCTGGAGCAATTTCTGCGACTGGTTCATCGAAGCGGAAAAAGTTCAGCTTTATGCCGGTGATGCAGCCAAAAAACACGCGTTGGCAGTACTGGATTATGCGCTCTACAAGATTCTGTGTGTAATGCATCCCTTTATGCCGTTCATCACCGAAGAACTGGCACACCAGATGGGTTTTGTTTCCGAAGGCAAATCCATTATGTTTGAAAGCTATCCGGAATGTGCGCTCACTGCGGAACAGTCCGCTGAATACGCCGCCGCTGCCGCGCTGGTCGATGGCAAATTTGAACTGGTGCGCTGCGGCCGTGCGCTGCGCAGCAATTATCAGCTGCCCGATGGCAAAAAAGTCAATTTCTACATCAAAGCTGCCGATGCGGCAAGTGCGGAATTCCTCAATGCGGAAATATCCTCGCTCAAGAGTCTTTTGAACGCCGGCGGTTTGGAGGTGGCCCTGGCAGAGTTTGACAGTGCTGCGAACGGAGCCGCTCCGTCACAGCTGGCTTCGTCGGGTACGATCTACCTGCCGCTGGCCGGGCTGATCGACATTGCTGAAGAATTGAAAAAACTCGATAAGCAGAAAGCTGAACTCGAAGGCTGGATCAAAGGTTCCAAGGCTAAACTTTCCAACGAAAAGTTTGTTTCCAAGGCGCCAGAAGCCGTGGTTCAGGCGGCGCGCGAACATTTGCAGGAATTGGAAGGCAAACTGGAACGCACGCTGGAATTGATTAAGGCATTGCAATAATTTTCACTACTTCAAGGAGTTGTTTTTATGAATATTCAAGGAGTTTATACTGCATTGGTCACCCCGATGCGCAACGGCGAAGTCGATTATGATACTTTGCGTAATTTAGTTGAAATGCAGATCGCCGGCAAGGTTGCCGGTATCGTTCCGGTGGGGACCACCGGCGAATCCCCCACCCTGACTTATGCCGAACACGCCAAAGTCATCAAGACTGTTATCGAAGTGGCAAACGGCCGCTGCCAGATCATTGCCGGTACCGGCGCCAACTGCACCCGCGAAGCTATCGAGATGACCCAGGCCGCCGCCAAAGACGGTGCCGACGGCACATTGCAGGTGACTCCATATTACAACAAGCCGACCCAGGAAGGCTTGTACCGGCACTTTTCGGAAGTGGCGGACAAAGGCGGGTTGCCGGTATTTCTGTACAATGTTCCCGGCCGCTCCGGCGTGGCGATTGCTGAAAGCACGGTTGCGCGTCTGGCAAAAAATGCCAATATCGTGGCAATCAAGGAAGCTGCCGGCAGTGTTGACAGAGTATCGTCGATTCTGGATATCTGCGGCGATGATATCACTGTTTTGAGCGGCGATGACTCTCTGACTCTGCCGATGATGAGCGTGGGCGCCAAAGGTATCATCAGCGTTGCCAGCAACATTATTCCCGGCGATATGAGCAAGATGGTCAGCGCGTTCCTTGCCGGCGACATTGCCGCGGCACAGGCGCTGCACGCCAAATATTACGGATTTTTCCGCGACCAGTTCATCGAAACCAACCCCATTCCGATCAAGGCGGCAATGGCGATGGCGGGATTGATCGAAGAAGAATACCGTCTGCCGCTGTGCGAACTTTCTGCCGCCAGCCGCGAAAAACTTGCCGCCACAATGCGCAAGTGCGGAATGATCAAGTAAGGTTTTACCGCTATGACCGAAGCTGTTGCCACTTCGCTGGACAGTCTGACCGCCTGCGCACCGCTGTGGGGGTTCATACTTATATTTATTTTTATGACGATTGAAAGTTCGTTCATACCTTTTCCCAGCGAAGTGGTGATGATCCCGGCAGGCTTTCTTGCCTGCCGCGGAGGTCTTTCCACCGGGATCCCCTGGCTGGATCTTACACTGTCGATCATTTGCGGATTAGCCGGATCAATGGTTGGAGCGTATATAAACTACTATCTGGCAAGCTGGCTTGGCCGGCCGTTTCTTCATAAATACGGCAGATACTTTTTCCTGAAAGAAGCTGCACTTGACCGCGCAGAAGAAGTCTTTCGCGAATACGGCGAACTGGCGACCTTTGTCTGCCGTCTGCTGCCGGCGATCCGCCAGCTTATCAGTATTCCGGCGGGATTGGCACGGATGAATTTCAAGCGTTTTTCCTTTTTTACCGCCCTGGGTGCCGGGTTGTGGACAACGGTACTGGCATTGATCGGCTGGTATTTTGCACATCTTGCCGGCAATATGAGCTATCTTGAGATGATCGGCAAAGGCAAACAGCTCATTCACGATAACTATATATATGTTATAGTTGTTCTGGCAATACTGACTGCAGCATATTTATTTATCCATCACAAGGTGATGAAACGCTCAACTCCTGCGGAGTGAGTTTATTCTTTCCGCAGATATAACATAATATCTTCACCAAGGGAATCGACAATGAAACCGGATTTTGAAATCAGGGCGGTTCAGCTGGATCTTGCCCGCCAGATGGAAACGATGGATTTTATCAAAAAATTCATCGATTTTATTGCGGAAAAAAATTACAATACTCTCTTTCTTTATCTGGAATGGCGTGTCCGTACCGCAACTTTTGATATCGGGCAGGAAAACGGTTACAGCGCCGATGAGATACGCGAACTTGTAGAATACGCTTCAGCGCGCAGCATTGATATCATTCCCGGTTTGGCGTGCCTCGGACACTCTGATCTGCTTCTGCCCACTCCCGGTTATGGCCACTTATGCGAATTGCGCGATGGTATAACCGGCAGATTCTGGGGGTCAATGCAGGATGAAATGTGCCCAAGTCTGCCGGAAACACGGGCATTTGTTGAAGCATATTTTACAGAAGTTGCGGCAATGTTTCCCTCGCAATATCTGCATATCGGAGCTGATGAAGTTTACAATATGGGCTACTGCAAAGAGTGTGCACCTAAAGCCGGAACATTTGCCGGCGAACAGGCTCTTTACGGCGATCATATAAAATTCTGCCACGCATTTGTAACGCAGAAATTGAAAAAACGCGTTATGATGTGGGATGATATGATCGAACTTTATCCTGAAGTATTCGACACGTTCCCGCGCGATATAATTATGGTCAACTGGCTGTATGACCCCAATATCACCGGCTGGCGCGGACATTTTGCCAATCTCGACTTCAAAGACCGTCACGCATATTACGAAAAAGCCGGCTTTGAATATATCATTGCCCCGGCTGATTACTGCTGGAGCAATGTGGAAACTTTCACCGCAACTGTGCAGAATAAAAAATGCAAGGGCGGCTTGCTTACGATCTGGGAAAAGAAACAGCGCCTGATGTATAAGTATTTTCCAATTATTGCCGCTACCGGCGGACTCTGGAGCAGCAGCGGGGAAAAATCTTCCGAAGAAATTTTCCATTCGGCACTGGTGGAACTTTTCAAAACAGATGATGAACTCTTTCTCAACGCCATTAAACAATATGTGGAATTTTATGACAAAGGCCAATGTCTCAATGCCGCATTGCTGAATACACACGCATCAACAGGGCCGGATTGGGAAAAAATGCGGTCGTTCCGCACTCTGAAAAGTATTCTGCAGCAAAAACGGGAAAAATTTGCCGGTACTTTTGCCGGATCGATCGTGGATGATATCATTGCTGACATTGATATGTGGGAGGCCGGATACCGGCTCAATCTTGCTGCATTCAAGATGCTCCACGGACAGGAAGCCGAAGACCTCGATAAGATCGCAGGCGATATTGCCGCTGTCTGGGACCGCAACATAGAAGCGTGCAGAAAAGCGCGTACCGCTGCTGCGGTGGAAACTTTCCGCGGATTCAAAGACCGGGTTCTCAAGATGATTGCTGACTTCAAAGATAATTTCAGCAATTGTGCCAGAGTTCAGATCAATTTTGTACTGCCGGACGGGTATGAAGCCGAAAAAATTGATATCCGCTTGAAATCCGGCGGCAAATGGCTCCCGGTATCCAGCGGGGTGGATAAATCCAAATCGGCACTCTTTCACAAGTATTTCTTTGTGCCGGCTGGTGTGATACCGGAAGAAATCGAAATAGCTGCCGAAGGTTACGGCGGTATCGGCATAGCTTACGCCGCAGTGTTCACGGCAGCAGGTAAATATGAGCCTGCCGGAATAACTTATGTATCCGGCGGAATCAGCGATGTGACCAACATCCTTTCACCGGATGAAACATTTGCTTATTTCGGTACCCAGAGCACCATCGACGCATACCGCAACCGAAAAATTTCCGAAGTGCGGCACACCGCAAGGATCGCACTGAAAAAAGCGGTCCCCGGCATTCTCTGAAATCCCCCGGCTTGTACAGAGACCAAAACATAAAAGTGGTTGTCGCAAAACTTCAAAAAATGTTTGCGACAACCACTTTTCAATATTCTTCTGCAAATATATATTACAGATTCAGCAGACGCACCGCATTTTCTCTGGCGATCTTGTTGAAAACACTCTGGCTGATCTTGCCTTCGCTCAAAAGCTTTTTCAGGAAAACGATCAGGCCGGTATGCTGCTCATCTTTCGGTTCGGAGCAAATATCAATACCGAACATCAGCCGATCCTGGAATTCATTGAGGAATTTCACTGCGTAATCTTCATCGCGGGTCAGCGCGTTGCAGCCGCTGCCGGCAGAGAGGTCGCCGTACAGATTGGGGTGTTTGCGGAACAGTTTGGGTACTGCCCCCTCTTCGACGATCTTGCCTTTGGGGTATCCGGCACGGTCGCCGACCAGATCCAGTTTGCCGATTTCAGCCCAGAAAGTCTGGCTGTGGGCAAAAATCTTCATTCCCGGATAGAGCGAAAGCGTCAGATCCAGCCCCGGCAGACCGGGATCATCATAAATACCATAGCAGTGCCCGACCGCGTGCCCCAGGTGAATAGTCATCGGCCATTCCATAATTTCAATGGCGCGGAACAGATTGGTCATAAAAGGATCATCAAAACGCATATTGCAGATAACTTCGCCAACGCCTTTGCATCCGGCATCGCGGTACTGCTTGAAAACCTCTTCCAGGCGGGTATGCTCAAAGTTGCCGACCGCGCGCGGGTGAATGTTGCAGAAAGGAATAAATCTGCCGGGAAAACGCTCGGCGGCTTCCAGAATATCCTCATTGGCCTGCGGCAGATAATATTCAGGACCGATCAGCGGCAGCAGAACGGCCTTTTCGATTTCGTGCCGGTCATAAAATTCGATAAGCTGATCAGGTGTCGGCCAGGGCTTGCGGCCCGGCATCTGCAGAAAAGGCTTACGGTAGGCGTGAGCGTGAATGTCAATAAACATTTTTTACATCCTTTATTTAAATAAAAGCAGATTTTTTATCTGCCGCAGGTTATATTATAATATAGCATTGTTAAATTAAAATGCTTTTCAATATTGTAAGTAAAATGCTTTTTTTCCGGATTTTTGCGCTCCGTCAGGCATTAAAGAGCCAAAAATAGAGTTTTTTTGAAAAAAGTTTAAAAGCAAATTTGCAATTTTGCCAAAGTCGAGTATTTTAAAGGCATTGTTCGGTTCTACCAAGAAGAGTTGGGTTGATAGCTCAGTCGGTAGAGCATCGCCCTTTTAAGGCGGTGGTCCCGGGTTCGAGTCCCGGTCAACCCACCATTTTTTTTGTTTTTATTTTAATTGTATATATGCGGTCAGGTGGATTTTCTGCCCCTGATTGGCAGGAAGTGAGGTTCATAATGAGCAACGTTTGCAGTGTTTGCGGCAAAAAGAAGTTCGAAGGCGGTCACATTATCCGCCGCGGTTTGGCGAAGAAAGTTGGCGGTATCGGTTTGCACGTCGTGAAAACCAACAAGCGCACCTTTGAGCCGAACATCCAGAATGTCCGCATCAAGGTCAACGGTCAGACCAAGACTGTCAAGATGTGCACCGCGTGCATCCGCACCGGCAATTATGTCAAGGCGTAATTCAGCACACAAGTCATCGTCTGATGACGTAGAAAAACCGGTCAACTGCCTCACAGTTGAGCGGTTTTTTTGTTTTCAGATTTCTGAAATCACTGTTTTATTTTTTTGAGAAACGAAAGAGCATCTCTATGCAGGAAGAACGTATCACTGAATTTGCCCCCACAGCAGAAGGTTTGGCGCTGCTGGTCAAGGAACTGCGCAAACCCTACGGCTGTCCGTGGGATAAAAAGCAGACTGTTGAATCACTGCGCAGCAGTTTTACCGGCGAATGCGCAGAAGTTGTTGAAGCCATCGACCTTGCCGACCGTGCCAATTTGTGCGAAGAACTCGGCGATGTCCTGATGAATATAGTCTTTATGGCGGTGGTTGCCGAAGAGGAAAAAAGTTTCACCTGGCAGGATGTCTGCAGCAATGTGGTGGAAAAAATGGTGCGGCGTCACGAACACGTTTTCGGCAGCAAAAAGGCGGAAAACGTTGAAGAAGTGCTGACCATCTGGCAGGCGGCAAAAGCCGCCGAAAAAGGCTCCGCTGCTGAACCGGATTCCATTTACAGCAAAAAAATCCTTAACCTCTCCGCACTTGACCGCGCAACTGAAGTGCAGAAACGCGCCGCAAAAGTCAATTTTGACTGGGACAACCAGCAGGGAGTTATGGAAAAAATCCGGGAAGAAACTGCCGAACTTGCCGAAGCAATGGCATCCGGCAGCGATGATGATATCGATGAAGAACTTGGCGATCTGCTGTTTGCGGCAGTTAATCTGGCAAGATTCCGCCAGCGTGCCAGCGCCGATGAACTCCTGCGCAGGGCGTGCCGGAAATTTATCAGCCGTTTTCAGGCAATGGAATCAATGCTGGCAGCAGAGAATAAAAAAGCCGCCGATTGCACCATTGACGAACTGGAAAAGTGCTATAAACGCGCCAAAGCCGGAGAAAATGCAAAAAAATTGCAAAAATAGTTCAAAAGCAATTTGCATATAGTGCATTTTGAAATTAAGTTATAAGCGTGTTTTAATAATAAAAAATTAAAGAATATAAATAAACTGTGAAAGGTCGTAATATGAAAAAGTTCGTGCTTATGCTGCTGGTTGCGATTTCCGCATTCAGTTTTGCCCCCTCCGCCCGAGGCAATGAAACCATCGAAAAGCTGGTGTTGTACATTCCCAACCGTGTGGTTGATATGTTCGACCTCTTCTCCTGCAGTCTGGGTTTCGGACCCAAGGCGCAGATCGGCTTGATGGCCACGCGTATGGTCGCCGGCGGCGTCAGCGTGGGTATGAGCGCCAACCTCTACAAAGATTGCAACCGTCAGTACGGCTGGGGCATCCAGAACGGCTGGCACTGGCAGGTTCCGGGTTTTCTGCAGGAAGATATCGAACGCATCAAGACCAGCCGTCTGGTGTTGAGCTACTGGGAAAACTTTATGGGTACCCCCACCCCGGATCAGCAGATCTACGCCTACAACCGCGGCGCCCGCGACTATTGGCAGATCGGCGGCGAACTGGGATTGCTGGTGTGCGCCGAAGTTTATGTGAACCCGATCGAATGGGTCGATTTTGCACTGGGTTTCTTCTTCATCGACATCAAGGATGATGATCTTACCTTTGAAAACTTTCAGTAAGTTTTAACTTGCAGGTGTTTATACCGGGGAGTAACGCGGGGGGATTGCCCGGTTGCTCTCCTTTTTTTGTGACTGATATGGCAAAAGAATTTGAATGTAAACGTTGCGGAAATTGCTGCCGCTGGCCGGGATATGTAAGAATAACCCCCGCTGAAACCGATGTCATAGCTGCTTTTCTGCAGATGCCGGTTCAGGAATTTACAGAAAAATTTACCCGGCTGACCGCCGACCGCACCGGTTTATCGCTGCTGGAAAATGCTGACGGCAGCTGCCCGTATCTGATCGACAGTCCGGAAGGCCCGGCGTGCAAACTTCAGCCGGTCAAGCCGCAGCAGTGCAGAGATTTTCCGCTCAAATGGAGTTTTCCCGGCTGGGAACAGGAGTGCGCCGGCGGCAGAGCTGTATTGGAATATAAAAAAGATTAAATATAAATTTGTAATTTTCAAGCGAGATTTTTTATGACAGCAACTAAACTTGGCAGTGCAATAGTTATTTCCGGTCCCAGCGGCGTAGGCAAATCCACCGTCTGTGCCAAAGTTCGTGAACAATTTCCGGATTTGCGTTTTTCCATATCCTGCACCACGCGCAAACCGCGTCCCGGAGAAATCGACGGAGTGCATTATTACTACATTACTCACGAAGAATTTGAAAAACGCATTGCCAACAACGAATTTATCGAATACGCACGGGTATTTGACAACATCTACGGAACGCTTGCCAGCGAAGTTATCGACCGCGTAACCAGAGGCGAAAATGTTTTTCTGGATATCGATGTGCAGGGGGCATTGCAGATCCAGGCGGCAGCAGAAAAAAATGAATTGCTCAAAAAAGTCTGCGAATTTATTCTGCTTGCGCCCCCGAATTTTGAAATTCTGGAACAGCGGCTCCGCGGCCGCGCCAGCGATTCCGAAGAACAGGTGACAATGCGCCTTGCCAAAGCCAAACACGAATTGAGTTTTTTCCGTAAATACAACTATCTTGTAGTCAATGATGATCTGGAAAAAGCCGCAGATTCTGTGGCGGCGATCATCAAATGCTGCGGATTGCGTACCAGCTGTCTGCCGGAGGATTTTCTGAAATGAGCGAACGACACATTGTTCTGGGTGTAACCGGCTGTATTGCCGCTTACAAAGCCGCTGATCTGGTCAGCAAACTTACCTCGCGCGGCATCACAGTACACGTGGTGATGACCGAAGCGGCAACCCAACTGGTGACGCCGCGCACATTTATGACGCTTTCGCGCCAGCCGGTGCTGACCAGTCTGTGGGATTCATTTGACTGGAAGCCCGAACACGTGGCGCTTGCCAATATTGCCGAACTTATGGTCATAGCCCCCTGTACAGCCAATACCCTTGCTAAATTGGCGCACGGCATCGGCGATGATGCGCTTTCGACTTGCGCACTTGCCAATAAATCACCGATGCTGGTGGCACCGGCAATGAATCCGGCAATGTGGAGTAATCCGGCGGTTCAGGCCAATGTAAAAATCCTCAAAGAGCGCGGCATCCACTTTGCCGGTCCTGCCGAAGGTCACGTTGCCTGCGGCGCCGACGGTACCGGCAGAATGGTGGAAGTTCCTGAAATAATGGCAAAAATTCTTGAACTTTTGAATATAAAAGAATAATTTAATATAAAGGAAAAATAAAAATGGAAGCAAAAGTTCTTTCAGGCAAAGAGTGTTCGGCAAGCGTTAATGCCGAAACCCAGGCAATGGCGGCAGAATTCACCGCCAAATACGGTATGCCCCCCGCGCTGGCAGTGATCCTTATCGGCAGCGATCCGGCCAGCTGTGTGTATGTAAACAGCAAGGCGCAGAAATGCATTGAACTGGGTCTGCGCAGCGAAAAATTCCTGCTGCCGGAAGATGCCACTATGGATGAAGTTCTGCAGCTCATTGACAAACTCAACAACGATCCGACCATCCACGGCATTCTGGTGCAGTCGCCGCCGCCGAAACAGATCGATGAAGAAAAAGTTATCGCCGCTATTGATCCTGCCAAGGATGTGGATTGCTTCCACGCGCTCAATGTAGGCAAGATGCTCATCGGCAAAACCGACGGATTTTTTCCCTGCACGCCCTATGGCGTACTTAAAATACTGGAATATTACAACATCGATCCTGCCGGCAAGCACGTGGTGGTGATCGGACGCAGCAACATTGTGGGCAAGCCCCTTATGGCGCTGATGATCCAGAAAGCTAAAGGTGCCAATGCCACTGTTACCTGTGTACATTCCGGCACAAAGGATCTGGCAAGCTATACCCGCCAGGCAGATATACTCATTGCCGCCATCGGCAAAAGCGAATTCGTCAAAGCCGATATGGTCAAACCCGGAGCAGTCGTTATTGATGTGGGTATCAACCGCATACCCGATGTTACCAAAAAGTCCGGCAGCCGCCTGACCGGTGATGTGGCATACAACGAGGTTGCCGCCATAGCCTCCGCCATCACCCCGGTGCCCGGCGGCGTAGGTCCGATGACCATTGCAATGCTGATGCGCAACACTGTACGCGCAGCATTGATGAGCCAGGGTGTCAAACTTTAATCCGGAGTATTGCAAAAAATGAGTTGCCAATGCAAAAAATGGTCGTGGAACAGTTCAACAGTTCCCGCCGAACTGCATCCGATGCTGCGCAGTCTGGGCGAATTGTTCGATATATGCGAAGACCCCGCCGGCAGCAATCAACTGCAGTTTCAGCGTATTGAAGGCGAAGGACTCGTTACTGAAGTAAGTTTTTCCGCCCCGGACAAAGCCCTGATCGGCTACAACACAGTTGCCAGTGCCGCCCGCGGTATCGGCAGTGTACTTGCCAATATCAGCGGCAGAGAAACCACACCGTTTACGATGCTGGGGATAATGCTGGATCTGTCGCGCAATATAGTTTTTACCGTTCCGGCAATGCAAAGACTTTTCCGGCGGCTGGCGCTGCTGGGTTTCAACACGGTTTTTCTGTATTGCGAAGATACTTACGAACTTGAAGGCGAACCCGCTTTCGGTATGATGCGCGGCCGTTACACTGCCGGAGAGATCCGCACTATGGACGATATGGCGTCAGCAGTCGGCATTGAACTTATCGGCTGCATACAGACTCTGGGACATATGGCGCAGATACTGCAGTGGAACGCTTCTTACGGAGCAATCAAAGATACTGCCAGCGTTATGCGCGTAGATGCTCCGGAAACCCATACACTTATCGGCAAGATGCTCGACTTCTGGAAAGATAATTTGCGCAGCCGCCGCATCCACGTGGGTATGGATGAAACCCACGACCTCGGCAGAGGCCGCTATATGGATATAAACGGCTTCAAGTCCGGCTTCGACCTTTTTACCGGCCACCTCAATAAAGTCAACGATGCCTGTCTTGAACGCGGATTGCAGCCGATGATCTGGAGTGATATGTTCTTCCGGCTGGGCAATCAGAATCAGGATTATTACGACCTCAACAGCGTTATCCCGCAGGAAGTACGCGATTCCATACCCAAAACCTCACAGCTTGTTTACTGGGACTACTACCACAGCGGACAGGATTTTTATGAAAAATTCATCGATATGCACCGCGATCTGGGCGTGGAACCACTGATGACCGCCGGAGTGTGGATCTGGAGCCGTCTGTGGTGCGATGCAGAACACAATTCGGTTGTCAACCGCGCCTGTATCAATGCCTGCCGCAGCAGAGAACTCAAAGAGATATTCTTCACTATGTGGGGCGATGACGGAGCTATCTGCCACTTTGATTCCGCATGGACCGGTCTGACTGAAGCCTCTGATCTGGCATTCGGTATCGATTGCGAAAAAACCACCTCCGACCGCTACAAGGCACTCTGCGGCGGCAATTATAAAGTGGCCCGGATCCCGGCTCAACTTCACTGCCGCGGCTCCATAGACGGTCATCCGCTGCCGCAGCAGGAAACTGATATGTCAATCTTCTGGGACGATATACTTCTGGGGCTGGCGGTAAGAAATCTTCAGGTAATGGAAGCTGATCTGCCGGAAATCCTGCAGAAACGTTTTGCCCGGATCGCCGGAGAAATCGAACCGCACCGCTTTGATAAAGATGCGGCAAATCTTAATTATGGCTGGCTTATTGCACAACATCTGCGCGATAAACTTGCGGTACGGATCAAGCTCGAAAAAGCCTACCGTGCCGGTGATAAAGCCGCCCTCAAAGAGATTGCCGACACCCGAATGCCGCACCTGGCAGAACAGCTCGAAGCAATTATGCTGGAATTCCGCAAACAATGGCTGGATAACGGCAAAGTTTTCGGTCTGGAAACAATGCAGCACCGTATGGGTGGAGTTCTTTACAGATACCGCGAAGCGAGCCGCCGTATAAATGATTATGTTTCAGGGGTTTGCGATAAACTTGAAGAACTTGAGCAACTCTTGCCCGATAAGCCCGAACGTATGCGTATTTACAGTGAAATGGCCAGCGGCAGTGTATTTGTTTGAGGTTTTTCTTGAAAAAAGCTGTTTTGGAGCTTGAAAAATGCTGTAAAACGGTTAAATTAAGTAGTAATAACAAGAGTAATCATATAAAAAGAGAGTTTGTTAAAATGGAAAAGATCTCGTTCGGTAAATTTCTGACCAAAGATTCGATCGTTGTATTGCACGGTCAGGATAAAAAATCTGTATTTGACCAGTTGGTTGCACGCGTAGCTGACTTGGCGCACCTTGATCGCGACGTGGTGTCGCGTCTGGTCTGGAAGCGCGAAAATATGATGCCCACCGGCGTCGGTCAGGGTCTTGGTCTGCCGCACATCCGCGTGGAACGTATGGATAAACCGGTCATTCTGATCGGGGTTTGCGCCAATGAGATTACCGATTACGAAACACAGGATGGTGAACCGGTGCGCGTAATTGTCTTTATCGCCGCAGATGATGCCGATCAGGAAGGCTATCTGGGCTTGCTGAGCAGTGTCTCCGGCAAGATGCGCAATGCAGATCTGACCGCACAGATTCTGGAAAACATCACCAAACCGGCGCAGATACTCAAGCTGCTGCAGGATTGATAAGGAACAGTATTATGAGTGGGGATTCCAGTCTTGGCGCAAAGGCGCAAATCGATTTTCATTGTCTGGATGACAGCTGCAGCGGCGTGGTAAAGTTCAACCTTGCTGAAATCTGCGCCAGTGATTTTCAGGCAGTCTGTCCCGAATGCCACCGGGCTTATGAACTGGACGCGGCATTGAAAGACAAGTTGATGCGGATGCTCAAGCTGGTGTCTGCCATCCGTGATGCCGAAGATATCCTCGGCGACAGCTCCGTGGCAGTTACTGTTGCCGGTGCTAAAGAAATAAAGATACCTTATGCATTGCTCCTGACCCGGCTCAACACTTTGATTTCGCTGCACTTCGGCGACAAAAAAGTGGATTTCCATTTATGGATCGAACCGTCGTCACCGGATACATTCCGTTGAAAACACTTGAAAATGCCCGTTTGAGGCTTTCAAGTTGAAAATAAATAGAAAATCAAGTATGCTTCTGACCGTCCCGGCGACCTGAAAATTGCCCGGACGGTATGAAAGTTTATTAAGGAGAGCAAAATTTAGTATGTTGACAGCGTTGTTGAAAATGATTTTCGGCACCAAAAGCCAGCGCGATGTACGCCGTATGCTGCCGCTGGTGGCGAAAATCAACCGTTTTGAAGAAGAGCTGCAGAAACTTTCCGATGCGGAGCTGCAGGCCAAGACAGCCGAGTTCCGCCAGCGGCTTGCTGATGGTGCAACGGTCGACAGTCTGATGTGTGAAGCCTTTGCCGTGGTCAAAAACGCCTGTCGCAGAATGTGCGGCAGAACAGTGACAGTCTGCGGACAGGATCTGGTCTGGAATATGATTCCGTTTGACGTGCAGATAATGGGCGCTATTGCCCTGCACCGTGGTGGAATTGCCGAAATGGCAACCGGTGAAGGAAAAACTCTGGTGGCTACTATGCCGCTTTACCTCAATGCCCTGACCGGTCGCAACTGCCAGCTGGTAACGGTCAACGACTATCTGGCACGCCGCGACTCGGAATGGATGGGCGCTATATTCAATTTTCTGGGCTTGACGGTGGGCTGTCTGCAGAATATGATGATGCCTGATGACCGCCGTGCCCAGTATGCCTGCGACATAACTTACGGCACCAACAGCGAATTCGGTTTTGACTATCTGCGCGATATGGGTATGGCATCGGATGTAACGCAGCTGGTTCAGCGCGACCATTTTTATGCCATCGTGGACGAAATCGACAGTATCCTGATCGATGAAGCGCGTACACCTTTGATCATTTCCGGTCCGGTGCCGATGTCCAACAAAGAACAGTTTGCCGAAATCCGCCCGCTGGTGAATGATGTTTACACCAAGCAGAATCTGCTCTGCTCAAGATTGATCCGCGAAGCGCGCGAAGTACTCGACCGGGGAGCTGAAGGCGAAGAACGCAACGCAGCACTGACCAAACTTTTGCAGGTCAAATTCGGTATGCCAACGCACAAACAGCTGCTGCACGCGCTGGAAGATGGCGATATACTCAAAGAACTGGAAAAGCTCGAAGCCTTTGTCCGCAGCGATAATAACCGCGGTATGGTTCAGAAAGTCCAGAGCGATCTTTACTTTACAATCGATGAAAAGACCCACGAAGCAGACCTGACCGAAAAGGGCCGCAACGCGGTTGCACCGGATAATCAGGATGCATTTGTGCTGCCTGACCTGCTGCAGGAAATCCACAGAATCGAAAATGATGAAAGCCTGCCGGAAGATAAACGTGTGGAAAACAAGCAGAAGTTCCAGGAGGAATATGCAGCCAAGAGCGAACGGCTGCACAACCTTTCGCAGCTGCTCAAAGCCTACTGTCTGTTTGAAAAAGATGTACACTACGTTGTGCAGGAAGGCAAGGTAATGATCGTTGACGAACATACCGGCCGTTTGATGCCGGGGCGCCGTTTCAGCGATGGCTTGCATCAGGCACTTGAAGCCAAAGAAAATGTTGCCATCGAGCAGGAAACGCAGACAATGGCAACAATCACTATTCAGAATTACTTCCGTATGTACGATAAACTTTCGGGTATGACCGGTACTGCGGAAACCGAAGCCAACGAATTTCACCAGATTTACAAGCTGGATGTTACAGTTATCCCCACCAACCGTCCGTGCATCAGAAAAGACGACAACGACTCGATTTTCAAAACCAAGCGCGAAAAGTTCAATGCCATTATTGAAGATGTTGCCGAACGCCACGCCGCCGGTCAGCCGGTGCTGCTGGGGACCATTTCAGTGGAAGATTCCGAAATCCTGAGCCGTATGCTCAAGCGCAAAAATCTGCCGCACCACGTTCTGAACGCCAAAAACCACCAGTCAGAAGCCGAAATCGTGGCAATGGCGGGGCAGAAAGGTGCCATTACCGTAGCAACCAATATGGCTGGCCGCGGTACTGACATTAAGCTTGGCGAAGGCGTTACCGAACTGGGCGGGCTGCACGTTATCGGCAGTTCGCGCCACGATTCGCGCCGCATCGACCGCCAGCTGCGCGGTCGCTGTTCGCGTCAGGGCGACCCGGGGTCGTCAAAATTTTATGTATCGTTGGAAGATAATCTGATGCGACTTTTCGGTTCCGACCGTATTGTCAAGATCTTTGAGCGGTTCGGCATTGAAGAGGGCGAAGAATTGCAGCACCCGTTCCTCAACCGTTCGATTGAAACTGCACAACGGCGCGTGGAACAGCAGAATTTCTCGATCCGTAAGAGAACACTGGAATTTGACGATGTTATGAATAAACAGCGCGAGATCATCTACGGTCTGCGCAAAGAAACACTTTTTACCGATCACCCCGGCGACGTACTTATGAAACTGGTGGAAGATATGGTGCTTGATGAAATAGAAATTTCGGCAACACCGTCGGAAAAAGAACAGAAAAATCAATCAGATTTCAACTGGGATCGTCTGCTTTACAAGCTCAACAGCACTTTCCCCATTGAATTCAAGCGCGAAGAAATGACTTCCGGCGTGGTCAAAAATGAAGTAGTCGATATGGAGGCATTGACCATTCAGATCGCCGACCGGATCGGCGAAGCGTACAAAGCTCGCAACGCGCATCTGGAACCGGAACAGTTTCTGTGGCTGGAACGGCACACGGTGCTTGATGCCATAGATCAGCTCTGGCAGGAACATTTGTACGCGATGGATCAGCTGCGTTCCAGCATATATCTGCGCACTTATGCCCAGAAAGACCCGCTGGTGGAATACAAAAACGAGGCGTTCACTATTTTTGAAATAATGATGCGCGCAGTACGCAAACGCATTGCGGAAAATATGTTCCGCGTAACGATCGCATCGCTTTCGGATCTGGAACAGATGTTTGCAGATATGCCGCAGCAGCTTTCCGGCGGCGAATTACCCGAAGAACTGCTGGCAGTGCTTCAGGCAAGAATGCAGGCTAAACAGGCCGAGGAAGCAATCACGGTCAACGGCAATCTGGAACAGAACGCCCCCGAAATACATTTGCAGCCGGCAGTGCGTACCACGCCGAAAATCGGAGCCAACGACCCCTGCCCCTGCGGCAGTGGTAAAAAATATAAAAAATGTTGTGGTAAATAACCTTTACGAGGGAGATCATATATGAATTATCGCATTGAAGTTGCCCCGCGCCGTGAATGGCACGATGCCCGTGGCGAAAAAGTCAAAAAGCAGATCAACGATTTTCTGAAGATCCAGCTTGACAGTGTAAGAACCCGTGACGTTTATACCGTTTCTGCAGATATTACCGCTGCTGATGCAGCGCGTATTGCAGAATACCTCACCAACCCGGTGCTGCAGACCAGCCGCGTAGGCGGCAATGCTCTGACCGCCCAGGATAACGGATGCCGTTTTCTGGTGGTTGTAGGGTTCAAGCCCGGTGTTACCGACAACGTGGGGCGCACCGCGCGCGAAGCAGTTGCTGACATCATCGGACGCAAACTTACCAAAGATGAAAATGTTTTCAGTTCGGTTGAATACCTGCTTTACGGCACCGGTCTTACGCTTGAAGCAGTGGAAACATTGTCGCGCAAGCTCCTTGCCAATGAACTTATCCAGACGGTTAATATATACAACGCCACCAAACTTACCGGCGAAATTCCACTGAATATGCCGCAGGTCAACGGCAGCGGCAGCGTGCCGGTGCGCGAATACAATCTGGAAGTCAGCGATGAAGAATTGGTTGAATTGAGTAAAAAAGGCACTCTGGCTCTGACCCTGGAAGAAATGAAAGCCATTCAGGGATATTTCCGTGTTGCCGAAGGCCGCAGCGAATACGGTTTGAGCGCCAATCCCACCGACGTGGAACTGGAAGTTCTGGCACAGACCTGGAGCGAACACTGCAAACACAAGATCTTCAGCGCAGTGATCGATTACAAAGATCTGGAAAGCGGCGAAAACTTTACTGTTGACAGCTGCTACAAAAGTTTCATCAAAAAATCGACTAAAGAGATCGCCAACGAGGTGGATTTCCTTGTATCGGTATTCAGCGACAATGCCGGTGTTATAACTTTCAACGACAAAGTCGATATCTGCTACAAAGTCGAAACCCACAACAGCCCCTCTGCTCTTGACCCCTACGGCGGCGCTATGACCGGTATTGTAGGCGTGAACCGTGACCCGATGGGTACCGGTCAGGGCGCGGAACTTCTGATCAATGTCTGGGGTTACTGCCTGGGTTCGCCGTTTACTGAAGATAAAGATGTGCCCGAAGGTCTGCTGCATCCGCGCCGTTTGCGCGACGGTGTGCATCAGGGCGTTATCGACGGCGGCAACCAGTCTGGTATCCCCTACGGCTACGGTTGGGAATACTTTGACGAACGCTATCTGGGTAAACCGCTGGTCTATTGCGGAACCGTGGGCGTGCTGCCGAAAAATATCAATGGCGGACGCGGTGCCGATAAAGCCATCAAACCCGGCGATCTGATCGTTATGGGCGGCGGCAGAATCGGTAAAGACGGTATCCACGGGGCAACATTCTCCAGTGAAGAATTGCACAAGGATTCCCCGGTGCAGGCAGTGCAGATCGGCGACCCGATCACCCAGAAAAAGCTGGGCGACTTCACCTTTGAAGCCCGCAACCGCGGACTTTACCGCTTTATTACCGACAACGGTGCCGGCGGGTTGAGTTCCAGTGTGGGCGAAATGGCGGAAATCTGCGGCGGCTGCCGTATGGATCTGGCGCTGGCTCCGCTGAAATATGCCGGTCTGGCGCCGTGGGAAATACTGGTTTCCGAAGCGCAGGAGCGTATGAGCTATGCCGTTCCGCCGGAACACATTGAAGAATTCAAGAAACTTGCCGCCGAACGCGATGTGGAAGTGACCGTGCTGGGCGAATTCACCGATGACGGCAAATTCCATATTCAGTATGACGGCAAAACTGTTGCCCTGCTGGACATTGAATTTATGCACCAGGGGCTGCCCAAGATGTACCTCAATGCCCGTTGGAAAAAGCCCGAATGGGATGAACCTGCTGACCTTGCCGGCCGCAACGTTGCCGGGGATATCAAGGCAATGCTGGCACGCTTGAACATCACTTCCGATGAATACAAGGCCCGTCAGTATGACCACGAAGTTAAAGGGTTGAGCGTGATCAAGCCCTTTATCGGCAAATGCCGCGATGTGGTGAGCGATGCAACGGTGACGATGATCGAACCGTTGAGCACCGAAGGTATCGTGCTGTCGGCAGCAATGCTGCCGCGTTACAGCGATATTGATACTTACGATATGATGGCGTCAAGCATTGACCTGGCGATCCGCCGCGTATTGGCAGTCGGCGGTAAACTCGGACATATAGCCGGTCTGGATAACTTCTGCTGGCCCGACCCGGTGCAGAGCGAAAAGACTCCCGACGGCGAATACAAACTCGCCCAGCTGGTGCGTGCCAATCAGGCACTGTACGATTGCACCAAGGCGTTCAAAGTGCCCTGTGTTTCCGGTAAGGACTCGATGAAAAACGACTCCACCCGCGGCGGTAAAAAGATCTCCATTCCGCCGTCGGTGCTGTTCAGCGTAATCGCCAAGATGGATGATATCCGTCAGGCAGTGACGCTGGATGCCAAACTGCCCGGAGATGATGTCTATGTGATCGGTGCAACTAAAGATGAAACCGGCGGCAGCGAATATTTGGCAATGCTCGGTTACACCGGCAACAAAGTTCCGAAGCTGGATGTGAATCTGGCGCTGGATATGTACGACAAGATCGCTCAAATCACCGGCAATAAACTTGCCCACAGTCTGCACACCCCCGGATTCGGTGGTCTGGCAGTGGGTTTTGCCAAGGTGGCAATGGCTGGACGGCTGGGTATGAATATCGAGCTGGGCAGCATTCCGCAGATCGGCGGACTCAATGTTGCCGAATTGCTTTTCTCGGAAAGCAACAGCCGCTTTATTATGACCGCATCGCCGGATAAGCGCAGCGAAATCGCCGCCATACTCAAGGGTGTTCCCTTCGCCAGAGTCGGTTCGGTCACTGACAGCGATGTGCTCAAATTCAACGACAACGGCGAAGAAACCGTTCTGAAGTTGGGCGAACTCGTTGATTCCTACAAATCCACATTGGCGGGTATCTGATCAGCCGATGTCGGAAAAAAAACGCATTTATCCCCCGGATGCGGTGCTGGCTGCACCGCTTTCGGGCTATACAGATCTGCCCTACCGCCGGAGTCTCCGGCGGCAGGGTTGTTTGTTTGCGTTTACAGAAATGGTCGATGCAGCCAGTATAGCGTACAACAATGCCAATTCTTCAGAGTTGCTCCGGCGCGGCGAAGATGAAGATTTTCTTGCCGTGCAATTGGTCGGCAGCAATCTCGAGCATTTGCGCGTTGCGGTGGATGAAATCAATCAACATAATTTCGATGTATTTGATTTCAATCTGGGCTGTCCGGTGCCCAAAGTAGCCAAAAAACACGCCGGAGCGGCGTTGGGGCGTGATATTCCCGCCGCACTGGAGTGTTTTAAATTATTGTCGGAACGCAGCCATTTTCCTGCTACCGCCAAGATAAGGATCCTTGACGAAACCGATCCAGCCCCCACATTGGAACTGGTTCAGGGGCTGGCGGCACTTGGGGCGCGTGCCATAACCATTCACGGCAGAATAATGAATAAATTTTACTCGGGAGAGGTTTTTACAGAAATAATCGCGTCTTGCGTAGATGCTGTTCCCGATGTACAGATTATTGCCAACGGTGGAATTATGTCGTACCGCGATGCAGAAAATCTGCGCAAAGCAAGCAAATGTTCAGCGGTAATGGTTGCCCGCGGTATGATGGGAAATCCGTGGCTCTTCCGCGAAATATCCGATAAAGAAAATTTCATTCCGCCCACTGTAAGTGAGTGGAGTTATGAAATGACTTGCCACATCGAAGAAATGGCTCAACACTACGGTGAAAGACGCGGACTTACACTCTCGCGCAAACTCATACTTGACTATCTGCGCGGACGCGGCTTCGGCGGCGAAAGCAAAAACCGCGCCTCCGGACTGGAAACTCTGGACGATTTTTACCGTTTCCGCGACTGGATAACCAGCCGCGGCCCCGCACCGTCATATTTCACCAACCAACCCGCTGAACGCCGCTTGCGCCCGGAAAGCTGTTAAGCAGAAAAAAAGCGTTCAGAGAAAAAAACGCATACCTTAATTCTGCATTTTTTTGATGGTATTGGTAGTGGAAAAGCCATCCACAAAGGGGATAAATTCAAATGCGCTCCCACACGCCTGCAATGCTGCGCGTTCACCGGGATCCAGTGTTTCCACGGTGTAATCGCCGCCTTTGGCATAGACATCAGGCGCGATGGCGGAAAGTTCTCCGGTGCAGCGCTGATTATCAAACACCACCACTGCATCAACTGCCGCCAGACCGGCAAGCACAAAACAGCGTGCGTATTCGTCATTGACCGGACGGGTGGGTCCTTTAAGCGCGCGCACTGACGCATCGGAATTCACCAGCACCAGCAGTGCATCTGCTGTGCGGCGCGCTTTATCCAGATAATCAACGTGACCGCGGTGCAGCAAATCAAAACAGCCATTGGTGACAGCCAGTTTGATATTGTTCCGCTTCAGACCTTTGCGCCACTCCACGGCCTGTTCAAGCGTCATAATTTTATCGGCTAAAACCGGGAGTTTACTTACGCACATATCCATAGCTGAAACTCCGTTTTAGCGCTGCAGTGTCAGCAGAAATTCTATATTGGTACGCACTTTCTTGAGTTTACCGACCAGCAGTTCCATTGCTTCAGCGGCGGGCACCCCGTTCATAGCGCGGCGCAGTATCCAGAGTTTCTGCAACTCATCCGGATGCAGCAAGAGTTCCTCTTTACGCGTACCGGAAAGCTCGATATTGATTGCCGGGTAAACGCGCTTGTCCGCCAGCGAACGGTCGAGGTGCAGTTCCATATTGCCGGTACCTTTGAATTCTTCAAAAATAACATCGTCCATACGGCTGCCGGTATCGATAAGCGCAGTGGCAATAATGGTCAACGACCCCTTGCCTTCAATATTACGCGCCGCACCGAAAAAGCGTTTGGGCTTGTGCAATGCGTTGGCATCCACCCCGCCGGTGAGGATCTTGCCGCTGTGCGGCTGTAATGTATTGTAAGCACGGGCAAGACGGGTGATACTGTCAAGCAGAATCACTACGTGTTCGCCGTATTCGACCATACGCTTGGCTTTTTCGATCACCATTTCGGCCACCTGAACGTGGCGTTCCGGTGGCTCGTCAAAGGTGGAACTGACTACTTCAGCATCCACGCTGCGCTCCATATCGGTAACTTCTTCGGGGCGTTCATCGATCAGAAGCACGATGAGTTTGACATCATCGTTGTTTTTGCGTATGGAGTTTGCTACTTTCTGCATCAGCACGGTTTTACCGGTACGCGGCGGTGCCACGATCAACCCGCGCTGACCGCGACCGATGGGAGTGACCAGATCGACCACGCGCGTGGAAAGTTCTGCCGGATCATTTTCCAACACCAGACGCTGCGTGGGGAAGTAAGGAGTCAAACTGTTGAACGGAATAATATTCTTTTTGCGTTCGGGCACGTCGTTATTGATCGTTTCCACCTTGAGCATTGCAAAAAAGCGCTCTTTTTCGCGCGGAGTACGGATCTGACCGGCCACAAAATCGCCGGTTTTAAGCGCAAAACGCTTGATCTGCGACGGGCTTAAGTAGATATCTTCCGAACACGGCAGATAATTGTAGTTTGCCGACCGGAGGAAACCGAATCCTTCCGGCAGAACTTCCAGATAACCGCAGCCGTACATCTGTCCGCTCTTTTCGGCATTGGCTTTGAGTATGGCAAAAACCAATTCGTGCTTTTCCAGCGCACCGACACCCTCAATGCCCAAATCTTCCGCCATCTGGGAAAGTTCCGGCATCTCCTTGGCCTGCAATTCGGCTATGTTGATTGACGGCGCTATATAATCGCGCTGGAACTGCGGCCCCGGCGCGGCATCCGGATTACGGCTTTCTCCGCAATTGCCGTTAGCGTTGCCATTGTTGTTGTAATTGCCATTGTTGTAATTACCGTTGTTGCGGCGGTTCTTATGATTGCCGTTATAATTGCCGTTATAATTGCCGTTGCCATTGCAATTATTGCGGCGGTTATCGCGCACTTCATAATCCACGGCGCACTCATCGTAATCCATAAATTCGCGTTCACGCTCGCGGTTGAGTGCCATTTCGTACTCATCGGCTTCATTGCGGGGGCGGTCGCTGCGCTGATAATTTTCATCGTAAGCAGCCCGTTCGCGGCGGTTGCCCCGCTGATTATTATTATGCATACGCCGCTGATTGTTGTTATTATTGTTGCGGCGGAACTGATTTTCGTTATTATTAACTGCAGGATTTTCAGTTTTTTCCACCGGCGCTTCCACCGGGGCTTCGCTGTTCTGAACCGGAGCCGGTGCAGGTGTTTCCACCGGAGCAACATCAACTTTTTCAGCCGGAGCCGGGGCTTCAGCGGCGACAACAGTTTTTTCCTGCGGAACTTCAGATGAAGCAGGAATTTCGGCTGCCGGAGTATCTTCTATGCGTTTTTTCGGGGGGCGGCCGCGTCTTTTCGGGGCGGCGGGAACAGTTCCGGCAGCAGCCGGAGTGTCAACTGCAGCAACTTCAGCTGCAGAAATTTCAGGAGTGGTGTTTTCAGGATTTTCAATTTTCTTGCGTGCCATAAAAGCTCCTTGCTTGAATTGATATATTGAATATTATTTTGGTAACATTTTAATTTTTTCCGCCACACATCTGCACTGCTTTTCCAATGTTTCCATCGAACCGGTATTGATTATACCATAATCAGCGGCAGCAAGTTTGCGCTCCGGCGCCCACTGCAGACGCTCGCGTCGCGAACACTCGGCGTGATCCCAGTTGCGTGCCGCCAAACGCCGGCGGCGCAATTCGAACGGGCTCCATACGGCAATGACCGCGTCACAGTTATTCTGCATATTTTTTTCAAACAGCAGCGGTATTTCCACTATGGTTATTGCCGATGATTCGCGTATTTTATCCAATTCGCTCAACAGAAAAGGCGATACCAGACTTTCAAGATATGCCAGATCGTTTTCGTCACGGAAAACTATATTGCCAAGTTTTTTACGGTCGATTTTTCCATTTTCATCCGCAGCAGAGGGCCAGCGGCACAGCACTGATTCGATCCCGGTGCCGGTTTCATAAAACCGGTGACAGATTTTGTCGGCATCGGCAATCTGAAAACCGCATTGAGCAAAAATATTCAGCGCGGCACTTTTTCCGCACCCGATTCCGCCTGTCAATGCAATGAACATAATTGATCCGTAAGGGTATTGTATCTGCCACGGAAAAGTATTTTTTTGAATAAAAAACACTATCTGCCCATATTGGGCAACAGCCTTTGAAATAGAATCTTCCGGGAAGAATACGTTGGCAAAAAACAGTTTACTCTATCAGACAACTTTTTTACATTCCAAGTTGCCTCTCTGCATACTATACAGCAAAAAAGCAGATATTGCAAATAAAATACTGTTTTTTGAATGTCAAATGCACAGTTTACAGCAAAACAGCCGGTTATTTGCGCTCCGGAAATTTGCCGGACAATGCATTCCTGATAATATTTTTTACTTCGTCAGAAAAATCACTGCGCAGCATCCAGCGCAAAAAGCCGGGATCTTCCACGGCAAGATCGCGCAATCTGCGGCCGGAATTCTTGCCGAAATTCACCACCACTTCGCTGCCGGAAAATTTCAGGCGACCCTCGGAATCTACAAAATCAGCATCCCGCGCAGCTGAAAATTCCGCCAATCCAGCCATTTCGCGCGGCAATTCAGGATGTTTTGCCAATTGACCGAGCAATACCGATACAGTTGCATCGGTATCGGCAAGTGCGCTGTGGGCATCTTCCAGATTGCCGCCGCAGAAAAATTCATACGCCGCAGAAAGCGTACGCGGATAGAGCCGGCAGAAAATATTGAATACATCAATAAGTTTGCGCTCTTTCATATCCAGCACCAGACCGCAGCGCTTGAATTCCTCCTGCAACATAGGCACATCAAATTTTACTATATTGTAACCGGCAAGGTCACAGTTATCAAGATAATTGAAAAGATTGTGCGCTATAACATCGAATGTGGGCGCCTCCGCCACATCCGCATCATAAATACCGTGAACTGCGCTTGCCCCTTCCGGAATCGGTATGGTAGGGTTGATCCGTCTGACGACATCTTCACGCGTGCCGTCAGGCATAACTTTGATCACCGCGATTTCCACAATCCGGTCACGGTAGGGGTTGGTCCCGGTACTTTCTATATCAAAAAAGACCAGCGGCCGTTCAAGCACAAGTTCCATATACTCTTATATTCCCAAAAGCAGTTTAACCAATTGATCTCCGGCGAGTCTGCCCAATGCACCACCAGGTGCAGAACTTTCGCCATAACTTGAAACATTGTCAACTTTCAAGCCCGCGCCGCAGACTGCCAGCGGCACCGGAGTTGTGGTATGTTTGCGCAGACTCAACGGCACCGGGTGGTCGGGCAGAATGGCAAAACGCACATCATCGCGTCCGCCAAGCGCCTTCAGCACCGGAGCGACCACTTTGCTGTCAAAATCCTCAATTGCCTGCAGTTTGAGTTTCATATTGCCCATATGCGAACACTCATCAATAGCTTCCACGTGAATATAAACCAGATCGTGATCTTCCAGCGCCTTGAGTGCCGCGGCAACTTTTCCGGCATAATTGGTATCTACAAATCCGGTAGCACCGGGAACTTCCAGCACCGTCATACCGGCGCATTTGCCAATACCTTTTACCACATCCACCGCGCTGACAATGGCACCTCTGGCGCCGTTGTAGCGTTCGGTAAATCCGGCAATGGCAGGTTTGTACCCGGGACTCCAGGGCCAGATGGCATTGGCGGGGCTTCCGCAATCTTTATTCAGCGGGTGGTTACGCAAAAATTCATCGGTTTTGAGCGCAAGTTCTTCCAGAAACTGTTTGGTGTATGCCGTTTCCCTGCGGTCATCCAACGCAGTCAGTTTAAGTTCGCTTACTGCAATCCCCTGCGATGAATCCGGCTTGTGATAATCCAGATTGGCAGAAAACTCCTTGCCATGCAGCACCAGCAGATTGCGGTAGCTTACCCCGGGATAGAACGAAACCTTCTCCGAACCGAAATTCTTCTGCAGATCTTCCATCAGGATCCGCGCCTTGGTTTCATCCAGATGTCCCGCCGAATAATCCAGCAGAATACCGTCATCGGAAACTGTCACCAGATTGCAGCGCCACGCAATGTCATCTGCCGCCAGTTCAATACCCTGACTTACAGCCTCAATGGGGCCGCGGCCGGGATAATTTTTTTCAGGATAAAAACCCAGCACCGACATATTTGCCACATCCGATGAGGTTGGCAAACCGTCCGGCAGCGTAAAAAACGTACCGCTGGAACCGTTGGCAGCAATCGAATCCATAGCCGGAGTATTGGCATACTCTACCGGAGTCTTGCCGTTCAATTCAGCAATCGGCAGATCGGCCATACCGTCCGCCAGAAATATAACAGCCTTGTTCATAGCTTCACACACAAGTTATTTCATATTGATTACCGCCGGATCGTAACCGGCAGGCGCTTCATAGCCCATAAGTTCGATACAGGTGGCGGCCAGCGAACTGATACCCAGATTTTCGTTCAGGGTCAATTCATATTCGCCCTTATATTCCGGGTCGTAGATTATGCACGGCACCGCATTGAGCGAGTGGCTGGTTTTGCGCGCCGGGGCACCGGTTTTCTTATCCAGTTTTACATTGCCTTTTTTGTCGTGCTCAAGCATATCATCGGCATTGCCGTGGTCAGCGGAAAACACCAGCACACCGCCGGCATCTCTGACTGCCTTGACCACTCTGCCCAATGCAATATCCAGCGCCCCCATACTCACCAGCACCGCCTGGAAATCACCGGTATGGCCAACCATATCGCCATTGGGGTAATTGAGGCGGATAAAGGGGTACTTGCCCGATTCGATGGCTTCGACCACCACATCAGTGACTTCAGCTGATTTCATCCACGGACGCTGTTCAAAAGGAACCACATCGGAGGGCACTTCCACATAATCTTCCAGAGTTTCATCGAATTTGCCGGAGCGGTTGCCGTTGAAAAAATAGGTAACGTGACCGTATTTCTGCGTTTCGCTGACTGCCAGCTGGTGGACTTTGCTCACTGCCAGATATTCGCCCAGTGTGCGGTCGATTTCCGGCGGGCTCACCAGATAGAGCTTGGGAGCGTGCAAGTCGCCGTCGTATTCCATCATACCCGCATACATAACTTTTGGACGCACGCCACGGTCAAAGTAGGGGAAATCATCCTGTTCAAAAGCCGCTGTGATCTCCAGCGAACGGTCGCCGCGGAAATTGTAGAAAATAACCGAATCGTTATCTTTCATTGCACCGACAGGGGTCTTGCCGTCTTCGGAAATAACAAACGCCGGCAGATCCTGGTCAATAGCTCCGGTGGCTTTACGCAATTCAGTAATAGCTTCGACTGCCGATGCAAACATATCGCCTTTGCCGTGAACGTGTACGTTCCAGCCGGCTTCCACCATCGGCCAGTTGGCGTTGTAACGGTCCATTGTGATCTTCATACGGCCGCCGCCGGAAGCAATTTTAGCATCGCAGCCCGCAGCGCGGATGCCGGCAAGAAATTCTTCAAAAGGTTCCACATATTCCAGCGCCGAGGTTTCCGGCACATCGCGGCCGTCGAGCAGCGCGTGGATACGGATCGACTTAACGCCTTCAGCAGCGGCTTTCGACACCATAGCTTTCAGGTGATTGATATTGCTGTGCACATTACCATCGGAAAAGAGTCCGAGAAAATGCAGTGTGCTGTTATTTTCCAGCACATTGGCAATAACCTTCTTCCAGGTGGCGCCTTCAAAAAGTTTACCGGTTTCCACTGCTTCGGCAACCAGTTTGGCACCCTGCGAAAAAACTCTGCCGCAGCCGATGGCATTGTGACCGACTTCGCTGTTGCCCATATCGTCATCGGAGGGCATACCCACAGCGGTACCGTGGGCTTTCAGCGCCGTATTCGGGCAGGTTTTCAAAAGTTCATCCAATACCGGAGTACTGGCGGCTTTCACCGCATCGCCATCGGCATATTTACCAATACCGACACCGTCGGCAATACAAAGTACGACCGGTCCGCGGCGGCCCTGCCACGCCGGATTTTTCTTGAGAGATTCCAACATATCAAAAAATTCCCTGCTGTTGAGTTTTTTTACATTGATCAATCCATCGCGTGACGGCCGGCAGCCATACCGGAAACCACACCGCGCTTGCTGCTTTCGCAGAAGGATATAAACATTTCCACCGGGCGGCACATTTCAACTTCCTCGCGGATCTGCGCCAGAGCATTCGGTACGCTCAAACCCTTGCGGGTGAAAATCTTGAGAACATCGCACATAGCGTTGATCTCCGCCATCGAAAAACCGTTGCGGCGCATACCCACGCGATTGACCGCCTTGGGCGAGCCGTTGCGCGATTCACAGATCATAAAGGGCGGCACATCTTTGCTGAATACCGATCCACCGGAAACCATTGCAAAACTGCCGATGCGACAGAACTGGTGCAGCGCCACCAGACCGGAAAGAATAGCATTGTCGTGAACTTCGCTGTAACCGCCGATCACTGAACCGTTGACCATAATAACGTTATTGCCAACGCGGCAGTTGTGTGCAACATGGCTGCAGTTCATAAACATACAGTGTGAACCGATGACGGTTTTGCTGTCTGCATCAGTACCGGTATGAATGGCAGTGTGTTCGCGGAACACATTGTCATCGCCAACTTCCAGATAACGTTTGGTGGAAAAATCCACCGCGTGATCCTGGGCATCGCAGCCCAGCGCGGCAAAAGGATAGAGAACATTGTTTTTGCCGATCGTGGTGTAGCCGGTAACGTGGCACTGGGCGATAAGGCGGGTGCCTTCGCCGATAGTGACATTGCTGCCGACATAGCACATCGGGCCGATCTCACAATTTTCTGCCAGAACGGCACCGTCTTCAACAATTGCGGTAGGATGGATTTTAGCCATTGTATTTTCTCCATTTTTTATGGTTGACATTTGCGTACTTTATATGTAATATACAGCCACTTGGCATTAATTTCAACATTTTTACGCATTAAAGCGCATTCAAAAGGCTTGAATTTACATTTTTCAGGGTTATATTAGATTATTCACCCAAGTTTACCGTGCTGTAAACAGTGTTAAAACAGAAGGATTTTATATTATGAGCGACAGCAATGTTGAAAATGATGTGTTGAAAATCGACCCTTATATGGCGATTCCGGAAGCAGATGTCGAAGGCATAACCTTCCACTCGCCTTTTGAAAAACCGTTCCGTCTGGCGGGCAGTGCTTTTCAGGACAAATGGGGTAAACTTTTCTGCCGTATGCCTGAAAAACCGGTAGTTTCCGGAGCTGTGACTTATCTGGCGCGCAACACATCGGGTTTCCAGCTGCAGTTCAAATCCACCAGCCGTAAAGTTCTGGTCAAAGCCAAACTGCGTCACGGCAACCTTATGGATCATATGCCGCAAACCGGCAGTTCCAGTTTTGACCTTTATGTCGGCGGTCCCGGCAACTGGCGTATGATGACTTCCAGCCGCTATCCGCTCCACGCCGAAGAATATACCTATACGCTTTTTGACCGCGAAGCCCCCGGTTTGCGGGAATTTTTGATCAACTTCCCGCTGTACAACGGTGTGGAATCGGTCTGGATCGGCTTGGAAAGCGGCTGCGAAATTCTGGCCCCCACCCCCTGGTCGTGCGATAAACCCGTGGTGGTTTACGGTACCAGCATCACCCAGGGCGGATGCGCCAGCCGTCCCGGCGGCAGCTGGACCAACATCCTTTCGCGCTGGCACAACTGCGAATTTTACAACTTCGGTTTTTCCGGCAGCGGGCGGGGCGAAGCCGCGGCGGCGGAAATCCTTGCCAGTATTCCGGATCCGCGCTGCTACATACTTGATTATGAACCCAATGCACACAATGCCGGTACGCGGGCGACATTGGAAACGTTCCTTGATATACTGCGCAGCAAGCACCCGGATGTGCCGATCACGGTGATCTCCAAAACTCCCCACCGCAATATGTTGAGTTTCGGTGCCGATGACGACACGGATGTGATTTACGAAGACAGCTTTTTGAGCCGTACATTCCAGCGCGAAGTCATTGCCAGACGCCGCGCCGCCGGCGATACCAATCTCTACTTTGTCAACGGCATAAAACTGCTGGGCGACGACTGGGATGAATGTATGATGGACGGCTGCCATTTCAACGATCTGGGATTCTACCGGATGGCGGAAAACCTGAACAAATATCTTAAATTCTGATTGGACGCTCTTGAACTATGATTTATGATTCTCTCTGCAACTGGCGACGTTATGTGCCGCACCGCGAAGCGGAACTTTTCTGTCAGGCAATTGAATTTCTGCGTACATTCACCCCGGATTCTGAAGTGGGGAAGCACGTTCTCAAAGAAGGACTTATTTATGTGAATGTGCAGGAATACACTCCGAAAAATATTTCGGAAGCTGTAATCGAATATCACAGAGATTTTGTGGATCTGCAGACCGTTTTTTCCGGCGTGGAAAATATCTGTTACGCACCGTTGGCGCTGCTTAAAGAAAAAGCTTATTACAACGCCGCAGATGATTACGGTCTTTATGAATTTGACCCGGCGGCGGCAACCACCTGCTATATGGAACCGGGTAATTTTGTCATTTTCCACCCCGGAGAAGGCCACGCGCCCTGTATTGCGGCAAGCGACAACCCGGACCCGGTAAAAAAAGCGGTTCTCAAAATCCATCACTCGATTTTTGAGTGATCAGTAATTTTGGAGGATCGTTTCCAGCGTACGCACAAACTCCTCCGCTTCAGCAAGTGTATTGCTGCCGGCAAAGGAGAGGCGCAAGCCGCTGAATGCATCGTTTTTGCTCAAGCCCAGCGCGGTCAACACCGCGCTGGGTTCTTTTGTCTCCGACTGACAGGCACTGCCGGCGGCAACCATTATATTTGCGGCACTGAACATACGCACCAGCACTCCGGATTGATAGCCCGGCAGCTGTATATGCAATATATTACCGGCAGAATACTCTTCCGGTACAGTCAGGCGGAGAGTTTTACCGTTGGGCAGCAGCCGATTATCCAGTTTGCGGCGCAAAAATCTGCTGACATTTTCCACCTGCGCAAGTTCTTCCGCGCGATGTACTGCATTGGCGGTTATTGCCGCAACCATAAGCGCACTCTGGAACATATTGTTTCTGCCGGTGAGATACTCTTCTTTGCGGAGTTTTTCAAAACCTTTTTTCAACATTTCTGCATTTGCCCCGCACGCCAGCAATACTGCCCCCCCGGGGACACCGTACTTGCTGCCGGAAACAAACATCAGATCCGGCAATGGTGCATCTGCCGGATATTGATAAAATGAAGCCTGGGCGGCATCAAGCAATATCACTGCATCCGGAACCTTTTTGCGCAAAACGCTGATCAGCGCGGCAACATCCTGTTTGACCCCGACTTCACTCTGCACCCACGGGATCACCACCAGACGGACCCGGGCATCAGCAGCAGGAAAATCGCGGATGATTCCGTACGCATCCAGAGTAAAATCCTGTACTTCCGCAAACGAGCGCGTCAGCATTTTCCGCATTACCGGGTGCTCAAGTCCGGAGCTCCAGGCAATATAAGAGTCTCCGCCGAGCAGATATCCAACAGCATTGAACAGCTCCGCAGCATTATTACCATAAAAAACTGCCCGGTTGAGTTGGCAAGCTGCAGGCAGAAGCGCTTCAAACAAACTCTGATCAAACTGCTCAAGCTCTTTACGCAATGCGTAACCTTGAGCGTGGGCGGATTCAATATTTCCGGAATACTTTTGCAGGAAGTTTTCACAACACTTCAAAACTTCTGCCGGAACCGGTTCCGCCGCCGCGTGATCAAAGTATATCATCCAACATTCATCCAGTTGAAATGAATTGCCAGACACCAGATCGTTGAAAGCAGTATCCACAGCACAACGCCGTGAATAAGCGGTTTGATACCGAGTTCGCGCAATTTTTCACGCGAAAGATTTGCCCCGATCACAAACAGAGTCATAATCATCAGGTACTTGCTCAATTCCTTGAGAAATCCCCCCGCCCCGGCGGTACACGGCAGATAAGTGACGATTGCAGCAGCAATCAGAAAACCGGGAATAAACCACGGAACTTTGAGCTTGAGTTTGCGTTTTTCACCATCTTCGGGTTCAGCAATGAATGTGGCAATAAAAAGCGTGACCGGCACGATCCACAATGCGCGGGCGAGTTTGATGGTCGTACCCACTTCCAGAGCTGTTTCGCCATACTGGAAACTGGCCCCGACCACACTGGAGGTATCGTGAATTGCAAGCGCGGCAAAATAGCCGAATTCCACCTGCGAAAAACCAAGCGCACGCCCCAGCCACGGAAAGATCAGCAGCGCTATTGCATTGAGCGTAAAAACGGTTGCCGATGCCAGCGCTATATCACCTGCTTTAGCTTTCAATGCCGGAGCCGCTGCGGCAATGGCACTGCCCCCGCAAATACTGGTGCCGACACTGACCAGCCAGTAGCAGTTTTTGTCGATCTTGAGTTTTCTGCCGAGCAATACGCCCAGCCCCAACCCAAGTGCTATGCCGATAAATGTGTAGATTATGCCCTGCGCTCCTGCGGCAAGAACTTTTTCAAGATTCATCCCCGCCCCCATACCGACAATTGCCGCACCGAGCATAGTCGATGAAAGCTTGCCGGTAAGTTTGGCAAAAGGATTGCCCACGGTAACAGCAAAAATGATCCCGGCGATCACAGCAATACCCGGAGCATAGTTGCGGAGAGAACTGAAAACCCACGGCAGAATAAAAAATGCCAGTGCCAGGGTGATGAACAAAACTTTTCTTAAATTTTCTTTCATATCAATATACCTCATTCAACAATATTCAGCCCATTCTGGGGTAACTGCCGAGAATCTTGAAGAATGCGGAGATCTTTTCTACATCCGCACAAGCATCCGCCACTGCCGGATCATCACGGTGCCCAAGCAAATCCACAAAGAAGCAATATTCCCAACCCGATTGCTGCTGCCACGGACGGCTTTCGATCATTGTCATCTGCAGTTTGGCGCGACGGAACGGTTCCAGAGCTTCATAAAGCGCCCCCGGACGGTTTTTGACCACAAAACAGAGCGATGTTTTGTCATCGCCGCTGCGCGGAGTGGTCTGATTGCCGATTACCAGAAAACGGGTGGTATTGAATGCGGAATCTTCCACATTTTCTTCCAGAATAGCCAGTTTATAAAGTTCCGATGCCACCGGGCTGCCCAGCGTGGCAGTGAATTCCTCGTTGGCGGCGCGTTCTGCGGCATAAGCCGTACTGGTCATTTCAACAAGTTCCACCCCGGGAAAGTTTTCCAGCAGATAAGCGCGGCACTGTCCCAGCACCTGCGGGTGACTGCAAATGCGTTTGATTTCGTGCTTTTTGCATTTGGCAAGCAAACTGTGATGTACTTTGCAATATTTTTCGGCAGTAATCCTTACACTGGTGCGCACCAGCCAGTCCAGAGTATAGTTGATAACCCCTTCGGCAGAATTTTCGATCGGCACACAGCCGTAATCGGCGCGTTGGCACTCAATGGCACGGAAAACTTCAGGAATGGTTTTTTCGGGAGCAAGTTCCGCACTGGCACCGAAAATTTCCAGGGTAGCCTGATGCGAAAAAGTTCCCAAAGGTCCCAGAAAAGCTGCCCGCAGAGGCCGTTCCAGACGCTGTGCCCCGGACATTATCTCGCGGTAAACCGCGTGGAGTATTTCGTTGGTCATCGGACCTTTGTTGAGCTTTTGCAAACGTTCCATCAGGCGGCGCTGGCGGGAAGGATCATAGATCGGCAGATGCCGTTCGCGCTTGTATTCGCCGATAGCTTCCACTGTTTTGTAGCGGCGATTCAGAAGCGAAATCAGCTCGGCATCAATAGAGTCGATCTCATCGCGTAATTTTTTCAATTCGTCATCGTTCATAAAAACCTCTTGTTTCACACAGCATTTAATGCTGCCAAAGTTGCTGTCCGGCATTTTCCGGACAATATACAACATAAAATTTATTTAAAATACACTCGCAGAACTCTTTTTGCAAGTTTGCGCCACAAAAAGCAAAAAAAAATTGTCAATTTGAGTTTATCAAAGTTGCATTTACGCAAAATGACGGCATATTATTACGGTGCATAAAAAGTGTTTTTATGCTGTTTTTTTCGGAGGTTTTTTTATGCGTTGTCCGGTATGCGGTTTTCAAGATGACAAGGTGATCGATTCGCGGGCGGTCAAAGAAGGGTTCGGTGTGCGCCGCCGCCGGGAGTGTCTGGCGTGCAGCCACCGTTTCAGCACTTACGAAAGTATTATCCAAAGCGAACTCAAAGTTGTCAAACGCAATGATGAACGCGAAGATTTTGATGCCGACAAACTCCGGCGCGGCATCGAAAATGCCTGTTACAAGCGTCCGATCGATCCGGACGATATCAACCGGGTGATCGAAGATGTCAGTCAGTCGCTTCAGCGCGATTTTGACCGCGAAGTGGCAAGTTCGGAAATCGGCAACCGCGTAATGCAGGAACTGCGCCAGCTCGATCAGGTGGCGTATGTGCGTTTTGCCAGTGTTTACCGCAAATTTCACGATGTGGAAGAATTTATTGAAGAAATCCGTTCCCTGCAGTAAAATATGCTTTCAATAACCGACAATTATCTTTATGTTATCGACGCTGCCGGCAGACAGCAGATTTTTGATGTGGAAAAGCTCAAAATCGCACTGCAGGAAGCTTTTACAAGCTCCGGAAACCCCAATGGCTACCTTGCCGAAGATATTGCCTGCGCGGTGGAATCAGCAATGCTGGAAAGTTACCGTGCCGACCGGATCTTCACCCAGAGCGAAGTTGACGGTGCCGTCAACCGCATACTTGAAAACGCCGGGTATGCCAATGTTGCACAGGTATTCCGCCGCGCCAACAGTCACCTTTACATTGCCGTGGATGCCAGCGTGCAGGATGCCAATATGCTTATATTGCGCCATTTGGGGATCCGGGAACCGGCAGCCGGAAAACTTGCCGAAAAAGTGGTGAAGGCATTGAAAAAACTGGATATACCAAGCGCATCGCCGGCACTCTATCTGGAACTTGCGCGCTATTATGAACACAACAATCCGCCGCTGCTGGCAACTCCGGCAGATAAACCTGCAGGCTCCTCCGGCAGCAAAATACTGCTTACCGCCGCAGATGCCGCCGCTATGCTGGATGATGCCGCGCGGGAACTTTACGACAGCAAAATAATAACGCTTTCCAACCTCACGGGCCTCTACCCGAATTTCCGGCTGTCACTGAATCTGACTTTGCTGGCAGAAAAACACAATATATCCTCTCCGGCAACTGAATTGGAAATGGCACCCATACTTTACGATGCCGGCGAACGGGTGGGAAAATGGCTGAATCAGCTGTGCAGACACCTGAACACAGAAACACTGCCATTGTACCTTGTGTTGACAAAATTGGATATATTCACCGAACGTTATCTTGGCACTACCTATCCGGAAGGCAGACTTGCTGCGCTGGATATAGCGGCACTGTTCCGCAACGCACTGGGTTATCCGGTAAAAAAGGTGCGCTGCCGGACAAGTCACAATGCACGGAATGCAAATTGAAAATTGAGTGGTTTCAGGACTTGACAATCTGCGGTTTGCATTATATATTATTATAGAATAACAGAGATTTTTAAAATTTTATCAATATAAGGGAATACTTTTTTATGAGCAAAGTAAAAGCATTGGTCATTACCGGGTTCGGGCTGAACTGCGAAAAAGAGACCACCGCAGCATTTGAACACGTCGGCGCCGAAGTCAGTATGGTACACCTCAACGATCTCATCTCCGGCAAGCGTTCGCTCAAGGAATTCCAGATACTGGCGTTTATCGGCGGTTTTTCATTCGGAGACCACTTGGGCGCCGGGACCGTTTTTGCCAACCGCGTGCAGTTCCGTCTGCACGATGAACTCAAAGAATTCATCGATGACCAGAAACTGATCATCGGTATCTGCAACGGGTTCCAGACCATTTCCCGTCTGGGGATCGTGCCGGCACTCAACGGCAATTATTTTGTGCAGCAGGCGGCACTGGCACACAACGATTCCGGGGTGTTCCGCGATGACTGGTGCGTGCTGCGCGCCAACGCCTCCTGCCCCTGTGTATTTACCCGCAACATCAATCTGATCCGTCTGCCCCTGCGCCACGGCGAAGGCAAATTTGTTGCCGATCCGGCAACCCTCAAGCAGATTGAAGCCAAAAACCTGGTGGCGTTCCGTTACGCCAATGCCGACGGCTCGCTGGCGGAAGAATTCCCCGCCAACCCCAACGGCTCACTCAACAGCATTGCCGGTATCTGCGATGAAACCGGCCGCGTGTTCGGCCTGATGCCGCACCCGGAAGCATTCCTTTCGCCCTACAACTCGCCCACCTGGACCGCAGATCAGCTCAAAGGCGAACTGCCCGCTGAAGGCGATGGCGTACAGATCTTCCGCAATGCAGTGGAATATTTTGCATAAACAAGCTTAAAATAAGAGGTAGAAGATTATGAAATTTACAGTCAGTCGCGAAAAACTCCTCAAAGCTCTTCAGCGCGTCAACAGTACCATCGGCAGCCGCAACACTCTGCCGATCCTCGGCAATGTGCTGGTAGAGGCCGGAAACAATGTTGTCAACCTGACCACCACCGATCTGGAAATCCGCATTGTCACCCGTATTGAAGCAGAAGTTGAAATTGCCGGAGCAACCACCATTCCCGCCAAGCGCCTGCTGGCGCTGGTGAATAACTTTGAAGATGCCGTTGTATCCATTGAAAGCGATGAACGCCATCACGCCGTAGTCACCTGCGGCACCAGCTGCTTCAAACTGCTGGGCATTGCACCGGAAGATTTCCCCGGCAGCGGAGAATTGGTTCCGGCGCGAACCATCACCTTCAAAGGCGCGGAGCTTAAACGTATGCTGGGTCAGATCACCTATGCCATTACGCTCAACGACAGCCGCAAAGTTCTGCACGGGATGCTGGTTTCGGTGCGCGACAATGTAGTGACGATGGTTGCAACGGACAGCAAACGACTGGCAATGACCGAGCGCAGCGTGGAAACCATTTCCGGCGGTAATGGTGACTGCATAATTCCGCTGCTGGCAGCGCAGGAAATCAAGCGTCAGGCACAGCCGCAGGATGATATAACTCTGGAAATCGGCGAAAAGATGGCCCGTTTCAGCACTGCCGATACCATATTGACCACCAAACTTATCGAAGGCAATTACCCGAATTACCGTCAGGTGATCCCGGCAAGTTTTGCCAAGGAAATTCCGATCGCCACTTCGGCATTGCTGGGCAAGATCGAACTGGTGTCGCAGGTGCTGGCAGACAGTACCGGCTGCATTGTGCTGAATTTCTCGGAAGGCAAACTGGAACTGCGTGCCGCCAGCAATGACATTGGCGAAGGTTCAGCTGAATTGCCGGTGGAATTCACCGGGGATGCCCTGACTGCCTCGTTCAACCCGGCGTTCCTTTCCGATCCGCTGCGCTTTGCGGATTGCGAAACTATGACCTTCAAGATGAATGACGGTTTCAGCCCGGTCGCCATCGACGGCGGCGACGGTTTTGTCTATGTAATTATGCCGATGCGCCATTGATTGCGTAAGGCTTGAAAAACAGGCGTGTTCCGCTTATGATCAGCGAATTCAGATTGATGAATTGGCGTTCAGCAGAGCGGGCGCGCTTGTTTTTTGACCGGAAAAATATCTTTGTCGGTCCCAACGGCAGCGGCAAAAGCAATCTGTTGGAAGCGCTGGGTTTTCTGGGGATACTGCGCAGTTTCCGCACGCTCCGTACCGGGGAATTGCTCCGCAGCAGCTGCAGCGAATTTCATTTGCGCGGCGTGTGGCAGGAACTCAATAAACCGCCGCTCAAACTGGAAGTAAGTATGAATTGCAGCGGCGAGCGCACACTGCGGGTCAACGATATAAAAGAATCTTCCGGCAGAGATTTTATCCAGCACTTTTTTCCGGTGGTATTTGCTCCGGAAGATATGGAAATGATCAGCGGGGCACCGGCAATACGGCGCAGGTTTTTTGATATGCTTTCCTCGCAGCTGGATGACGGCTATATAAATGTGCTTCACGATTACCTTAAAGCGCTCAAACTGCGCAACACTCTTTTGAAAAATCCGCGCAAAGTCGATACTGAAAAGCTGGAAGTTTACGAAGGTATGCTGGCATTTGCCGCAGCAGATATTACCGCGCGACGCCAGCGGTATATTGCAGAATTCAATCGGGTTTTAAGCTCGCTTGCCCCGGAAAGCGACGCCCAGATAAGCGTGGAATATCTGCCGCAATGCTCCGGCGATGCAGAAAATTTTCTGGCAGCATTTGCCCGCAGCCGCAATCGGGAAATCGAAAAACGCACCACGCTGGTGGGGTGTCATCTGGATGATTACCGTTTTTACCGCAATAATGTGCTGATGAAAGGTTTTGCCAGCAACGGACAGAACCGTATGGCGGCATTGAACTGCAAACTGGCATCCGCGCTGATGCTTATGGAAAAGCGCGGGGCGGAAAAACTCATAGCACTGGTGGACGACGTTACCGGCGAACTGGATAAAGCGCACCGGGAAATATTTTTCAAGATGCTTGCTCCGGCAGGGCAGATATTTTTCACCTGCACAGAAACACCCGGCGACGGATTTTTCCGTGATGCCAAAATATTGAAAATGCCCGACGCACTCACCGGAAATTGAATACAAATTACAACAAAGCAGCTTTCCTCTATACAAACAGATTTTTTTAAATATGAAAACACCCAAAGGCTTCAAGATCGTTTCCGCAACACTGATTGCGCTGATTGCGGCAATAGTGCTGCAGCGTCTGACTTATTCTGCTTTCTGTATGGCAAAAGCAGGACAGATATTCTGGTATAGTTGGGATTTGTGGAAACAATATTATGCGTGGCTGCCGGGAAAAATCCTCTGCATAGCCAATTTAAGTTTGATTTTTCTGCTCATCATCGAATCACTCTGGATGATATACCGGAGCAGAGTTAAATAAGAAATTCAGCAATACGGAGAGTGGAAAAAGGGCTGTGTTGCGCGGCAAACATAATAGCTTCAGCATTATTGTATATGCCGCGCACCGCGGGAAACTTTTCTGAACTCACAAGGTTTTATGGGCTTGGGGTCTGCCCATAAACCTTTTTTCTCTGTCCTTGATTTTTTTTCGGCTT
>JAZNBV010000014.1:0-13119 GCA_045587205.1 Victivallaceae bacterium | reverse complement strand
TCGATATCCTTTTTGGGGTCTTCGGCCTGCAGGAACAAAAGCTGCGCCACGATCAGGTTTGCCACATCATCATCAATGGGCGTACCCAGCAGAATGATGCGGTCTTTGAGCAGACGCGAATAAATATCGTAGCCGCGTTCGCCGTGACCGGTCTGTTCCACGACCATCGGCACCATTTGAGCGCGGGCGCCGGATTTTTTGAATTGATTATCAAAGTTCATCGTTTAATACCTTTTTGGAAAAAATTCAGATATTTTTTTCGATCATTGCCCAGACTTTTTCCGCTTCGGCGTTCCATTCGCCCCAGAGCGCGGCAAGACCGGCTTTTACTGCTGCAGCATCGCTGCCGAACTCTTCTTTGGCGGCAAGCGCGGCGCCTTTGGCAAAGACGGCGGGGCTTTCACCCTGACTCAGGATCAGGCGCATAGTACCCACTACGCGGTCATCCCAGGAGAGTTTGCGTTCCAGATCGCGGGTGATGCGGGCAATGGCATCCTGCAGAAAGCTGTTGCGCATACGAACCAGCAGGTCTTCGGCGTAATTTTTGAACCCTTCTTCAGTAAAAAGTTCATCCAGACCGGCATATTTTTTGCAGAGCGCCGCCCCGGATTCTTTGATGAACGCTTCACGCGCCAGCGCCACCAGTTCGGGGTGCCGGGTCAGGTCGCTCATATATTCACAGCCGACAGTTTTACCCAGTGTGCCGAGCAGAAAGTGTATGGCGTTATGACCGTAAAGCTTGGCTTCTTCAAACGGCAGCAGATCGTTTTTGACAAAGAGGTTCTGCACCTGACGGTTTTCAATGCCCGGGCAGCTGGAAATGTAGATGCGGTTGAACGCTTCCACCAGGTGTGCACGGTCGGCGGCAGGAGCCAGTTTTTCCACGCCGCGGGCGGCACAATCGGCTTCCGGAACCACGCCGGACATCTTACCGACCACGGTATTGAGGTAATAGGTGTTGGCAAACTTTTCACCGATGGCAGCTTCGAGTTCTTCAGCGGCGCGGTTGTTATTTTCGGCAGTGTAGATAAAACGCACGCGTTCAGGCTGCATACGGAAACCTTCGCGCATCCACGGCGCGCAGTAGGCAAAGAATTTTACGCTGGGCAGAGCAGTGGCAAGTTCGCACGCTTCGGCGGCGGCTTCCACGAGCTTGGCGCGGCCGGCTTCTTCGTTGGGGTTGTAAACTTCCACATTGCGGATAACTTCCGGCTTGATGCAGTCGGCAAAAGCGGTATTTATTGTTACCACGCCGCCGTTGGAATTGATGGCGTTGCGCAGTTTATCATCAACTTCGGCGATCACGATACGGTCAAAATTTCCCCGGCAGGCTCCGGACATAAAAATACCGGTCTGAATGGGGCCCAGACCTACACCTACGAATACTTTCATAAATCACTCCTTTTATGTTTTTAAAGATTTTATTGTTTTACAATAAATATACGCTATTAAGTTAACACATTTTACCGTTTTTGCCACATTGATACCCCCCGAAAACGGACTTTTAGAGGCAAAAATGCAGATTTTCTTTATCTGCGCCTTGCGTTTAACGGAATTGTGAAATATATTATTCCCGGAAAATTGCAGAGCAACATTGTATTATGGAGTTGTATTTATGTGGAAAAATTCATCCGTCTGGCAGGCTTTTTACACCGCCTGGGGTTTGTTCAGTGACTGTTCACTGCCGGGCAGCTGGCAGCCGCGCGGCGGCAGTCAGAGCAATAGTTACGCTTTCAATCCGCTGTATGCAGTTCCGGTCTGTGCTGCGGTATGCGGCATAATTGCCGCTCTTCTGGGCAGATTTTTGAGTACCTTTCTTCCTGCCAACGGCACGGCACTTATTTTTGCCGCAGCCATTGTGATCAGCGGCGAAATGCGTACATCTTCGCGGGGGCTGGCGCTGAATGTGACATTTTTTGAGCAGATCCTCAACCGCCGGAGTTTTGCCGAAGCGCGTGCCCTGCGGCAGGACGATCTCAAACAGAGCGGTGTGGTGCTTTCATCGCTGCTGCTGGCAATAATTTTGCCGGTGGGCAAGTTTTTTGCGGTGTATCTGGTGGCGCGCACCGGTAATTTCGGTATGGCAGCGGCGGCGTGGGTAGCCGCTGCCGGAGCCGAGGCAGTTCTGGCGGCGGAACCGTCAGCGTTGAATGTGCCGGGATTCTGCCGCAATTCGCGTGCTGAATATGTTGCCGCGCTGGCGGGATTTTTCCTGCTTTTCAATCTGGTGCATCTGCCGGTGGCGGTGCTGGTATCAACTGCCGCCGCAGCAGTTACAGTTATGGTAATGCTTAATCTGGCGCTGCGCCGTACCGGCGCAGTTGATTCAAATGATATGACTATGACCGGTTATCTTATTGAACTGGAAGTGTGGCTGGCAACCGCAATATTGATCGGTTGAGTTTATGGCTGAAACACTTTTGTACGCTCCGGCTCCCGCCAAGATAAATCTTTTTCTTAAAGTCACCGCCCGCCGCAGCGACGGTTATCACGAGCTTGAAAGCCTTTTTCTGCCGCTGGCAGTTCCTGCCGATGATATAGCCATTGATCTGGAGGCACTGCCGGGGGCGATCACGGTGGGCTCTTCGGATATTATGCTGCCCGGCGGAACCAATAATATTGCCGGCAAAGCCGCTGAATCGTGGGCAAAAAAGAGTGCCGTTATGCCGCACTGGGATATAAACATAGTCAAAAATATTCCCGTAGCCGCCGGCCTGGGCGGCGGTTCCAGCGATGCGGCAGCTGTGCTGAAACTGCTCAATGACCACGCCGGAAAACCCCTGAATGATGAAGCATTGCACAGTGCGGCGCTGGAGCTGGGGGCAGATGTACCGTTTTTTCTGGAACCGGTGCCGTCGGTTATGACCGGGATCGGGGAAAAATCCGCCCCGCTGGATTTTGCTTTGCCGGAATTGCATATACTGCTGCTGGCGCCCGGTTTCCCGGTCAGCGCCGCCGAAGGCTACCGGCTGCTGATGAGCAATTCCATTGCACCGATGAGTGAAACTCTGCGGGAAAAAATCATTGATTCACTGCGCCGCGGCGACGTGGAAACTTTTGCCGGGTTGCTTTTCAACGACCTGCAGAAAGGTGTGTGCAATAAATACCCCGTACTGGATCTGCTGTTGAGCGATATGAAATCTTCCGGCGCACTCAATGCCGTAATGTCCGGCAGCGGCCCGACTCTTTTTGCGCTTTACAAAGATGCTGAAACGCTTGAAAAAGCCCGGAAAACATTGCAGGAAAAATATCCGGAATTTCAGGTGATCCCGGCAGAAGTTCTGCAGTAAATATTTCTGCGGAAGCGGGTGTTCAGAGCAAAATTGCTCCGGCACCGGCGCCGGGGCGGCACACGATTATTTCCGGCTCGATGGAACAATATTTTTTGTAGAGTTCAGCAATACTTCCGCAGTATTCTTTTTGCATATCATCTTTTACCAGATGAATGGTTATGCCGCCGAACCCGCCGCCGGAAAGCCGCGCCCCCACGGCTCCGGGCAGGGTATGAGAAAGTTCAACAAGCTTATCCAGTGCCGGGGTGGAATTTTCAAAGTTTACGCGTGAACTTTCGTGCGAATCCCACCAGAGCTGACCGAATTGGCTGATTTGACCGTTTTGCAGAAATTTTACTGCCTGCATAACGCGTTCGCATTCGCCGGCAACGTGTTTGGCGCGGCGGTATTCAATATCGGTGAGGATGGATTTTTCGCTTTCCAGAAGTTCGCCGGATACATCGCGCAGAGTTTTTACATTTTTGTGGCGCGCAGCCAGTTTGGCGGCGGCGCTTTCGCAGGATTCACGCCGTTCATTGTAGGCAGAATCCACCAGATTGTGTTTTTCCATAGAGTTGACCACCACAATGGAAAAACCCTGCTGCATAGAAACATTTTGCAAAACTTCCACCGTACGGAAATCCGAGAGAATAAAGGCATTTTCTCTGCCGAAAATACTGCTGAACTGGTCAAGCAGACCGGTTTTCAGCCCCATAAAATTATTTTCCACGCCCTGACCTATCCGCGCGGCAGCTGCCGGGGATATATCCAGATCATAAAGTTTCATCAGACCGAACAGAAGTGCTGTTTCAAATGCCGCCGAACTCGACATACCCGCCGAAAGCGGTACCGTACTGTTGATCACCGCCTCAAAACCGCCCACATTCAAGGCGCGTTTGCGTAATTCGGAGACCACTCCCGCCGGGTAATTGCCCCATTTGGGATTTTGACCGTACACCAGATCATCCAGATCGATAACACACCATTCATCGGCGCGCAAATCGTAAATTGATGCTTTATTGCTGTTGGTTTTGCGCATTGCTGCCGAGGTTTTCAAGGTTACAGCGCAGCTTAAAACCACCCCTTCGTTGTAATCGGTGTGGTTGCCGAGTATTTCCAACCGGCCGGGGGCGGAAGCAAGAACTTCGGCGCGGGTATTGAATTTCTGGTAAAATATATCAGCAAGATTATCGGTCATATTTATTCTCCGGAAATGATAAAGTTGTGTCGGGTTGTCAATATTTCAAGGGCTTTTTCCAGTAGCAGTTCCGGCGCCGAGGCTCCGGCGCTTATGCCCAGATTTTCTGTCCGTTCAAAGTTCAGCTGACGGATGTTTTCCGGGTCATCGATCAGCATTGCCGGAACATTGTGCCGTTGTGCGGTTTCGCAGAGCCGCTGCGAGTTGGAGCTGTGCGGCGAACCGATCACCAGCAGTTGATCGATATTTTTCTGCTGTATCAGCTCCAGGACTGCCTGCTGGCGCTCGCTGGTGGCGTAACATATATCGGAAATCTGCTCCAGCTGCGGGAAACGCTTTTGCAATACCGCAGCCAGTTTTTCCACATCGCTGCGGCACCAGGTGGTCTGGGTAAGCATAACTATGTGCTGTTCCGGCGGAAAGTCCGGCAGTTGCTCGCAATCTTCAACACTGCTTACGCAGTAAATATTGCCGCAGCCCATAACTCCGACCGTTTCCGGGTGGTTGCGGTGACCGGCAAAAATCACAATATCGTTATTCTGACAATGCTGCAAAGCCAGCAGATGCAGTTTTTTCACCCGCGGACAGGTGGCATCTTTTATCTGCAGACCTTTTGCCCGGGCGGCAGCTTCCATCGCGGGGGCTACTCCGTGAGCGCTCCAGACTACTGTGGAACCGGCAGGAATATCGTCCAGCGAATGGACAAACTGCACGTTGCGCGATTTTAAGTTATTTACAACAAAAGAGTTATGTACAATTTCGTTGTAAACGTAAACCTTGCCGTTTTCCGGCAGATCGCGCAATAAATTTTCCACACACTCCAGTGCGCTGCGAACGCCGTTGCAGAAGCCGTGTGGTGTGGCAATGAAGAGTTTTCTGATCTTTTCTGACATAACTACTGAATATTCCTGAAACAGTTTGCTGCGCGTAATATTATCCCGAAATCGGAGTTTTGCAACCCCGGAAAAAGTTTTTCTGCAAAAAAAATGCAATATTCCGGCAAAAAACATTGCCTTGATGTTGAAACTGTGCTATAGTAGTCTTATGATGTTTTAAAAATAAGGATTGATAATGGGCTCTAAAAAATGGAAACTGATACGGGCAAATATATCAAGCGAAGTTGAAGAATTAACACGGCAGCACAATCTGCCGCATCCGATCGCGCTTTATTTTGCCGCTCGCGAGATCACGCCGAAACAGGTGGCAGGCTTTCTCAACCCGCAGTTGCGGAATTTGAGTGATCCATACCGCTTTCCGGGGATCGAAAAGGCCGCCGCACGCATCTGGCAGGCGATAGCCAACAATGAACACATCCTCATTCACGGTGACTATGACACTGACGGTATCACCGGCAGTGCGCTGCTGTCGCTGGTGCTGCGTCGCAACGGTGCCAAAGTCAGCAGCTTTATACCGCACCGTTTTGATGACGGATACGGTTTTACTCCGGAAAGTCTGCACAAAGCACTGGCGTATTTCGGCGACTGTCAGCTGCTGATAACTGTGGACTGCGGCATAACCAGCGTGGATGCCGTTGCCGAAGCGGTCAATATGAATATTGATACGATCATTACCGACCATCACGAAGCCGGCTCCGAACTGCCCAATGCTCTGGCGGTGATCAACCCCAAGATCTATCCGCAGCTGGAAGATATGCACATACTTTCCGGCGCGGGAACAGCATTCAAACTTTCGCACGCTTTCATCAAATACGGCAGAGAGCACAATCTCGGCGGCTTTACCACCAATCTGGAAGATGTTCTGGACTATGTGGCACTGGGTACGGTGGCGGATATCGTACCGCTTCTGGGCGAAAACCGTATTATGGTAAAATATGGCATCGATATACTTAAAAAGCAGTTCCGCCCCGGCATCCGGGCGCTGATCGAATCGAGCAAACTCAAAAGCGATCTTTCTCCGTCGGATATTACATTCAAGCTGGCGCCGCGCATCAACGCCGCGGGGCGCGTGGGCGATGCAAATATAGCGCTTTCGCTGTTGGAATCAGACAATATTGTTGAAGCGTACCGCTACGCCGGCGAGCTGGAAAATTACAACCGTTCGCGGCAGGATAAAGAACAGGAAATTTATCAGGAAGCCCGCACCCAGCTGGAAAATAACGGTCAGCTGCAGGAAAATTACGCATTGCTGGTTGCCGGCAAAAACTGGCATCAGGGCGTGATCGGTATTGTGGCATCGCGTCTGGCACGCGATTTCAACCGCCCGACCATTGTTTTGAGTATTCAGGATGACGGCGTGGCATACGGTTCCGGCCGCAGCATCGGTTCGCTGAATTTGGTGGCGGCGCTGACCAAAACCGCACCGCTGCTGGAACGCTACGGCGGCCACCCGATGGCGGTGGGTATTGGTGTAAGAGCCGATTTGATCGATAAATTTTACAATGAATTTGAGCAGCACGTCCGCGCACAGATGAGCGAAGCGGATCTGGAGGAATTCACCGCCTACGACGGCGAATGCAATATTCAGGAACTCAATTCAGAATTCTTTGATTACCTCAACGAACTGGCTCCGTTCGGTCACGGCAACCAGAAACCGGTTTACCGTTTCAATGAGTTGGAAGTCGTGCGGGTTTCGCCGGTGGGGCAGCGCCACACCCGCGGTATATTGCAGGACAGATTCCACAACCAGATCGAATTTATAGCGTTCAAGTTTGCTCCGGAAGAGTTCACACACGGCACAATCGATGTGCTTGCCACACCGCAGATCAACAATTATATGAACACCGACCGTGTTCAGCTGAATATTTGCGATGTAAGACTTTCCTACTGAAGCAGCGTTACAGCACAATGCTGACAGTGCCGGGTAAAAATCCGGCACTGTTTTTTGGTACCAATTCCGGAACAGAGTTTATATTTTTAATTATCGCGGGTCTCTTTAAGCAGGATTGCGGCGATCAGGCTTATGACCGCGCCTGCGGCAAAGAAGAGATATACTGCGCTGTAAGCGCGCAATGAAAATGCCAGACTGCCTGCTTCCGGCGGGAACATTTTAAGGATCCATCCCGCGCTGTTCTGGTAGAACGAAATAAATACAAATGCCATAAAGTTGATAAATGCTATTGACATAGCCGTGTATTTGACATCATTGAGCTCTTTTGCCACCATACTGAACATCGGGAAAAAGCCTGCCGGGAACGCCGTCAGCACCGTGGCGGCAATAAAACACACCGCCCCCAGTTGAGCGTAAAATCCATACTGTGCTGCCAGAGTTCCAGCCAGCGAAAGTGCCGTACCGAGCAATATAACAGCTTTGCGGCGGTTGTGGAAAAGTTTCAATATAAGGTTGACAGTCATATTGTTTACAGCCACCAGTACAGTCAGGATCATAATGCAGAGCGCCGCTTTGCCGGAGGTAAAATTGTAGAGGTCAACAAAAATTTTCTGCCCCAGCTGTCCCACCAGCGCGTAGTAAGAACCGTAAACCGAAGCACAGGCAAAACAGGCAAACCAGAGCTGTTTATTTCTGATCATCACCCACAGCGGGGCAATGCTGCTGCCGGGGGTCACCGGTACGATCAGACCTCTGGACAGAAGCAGAATCAATATCAGCGGCACCGCTGCCACGGCTCCGGGCAGGATCATAGCCGGTTGCCAGCCGATGAATTCCACGAGTTTGACCATCGGCATTGTGCCGGTTGTGGGGCCGAGATAACTGAAAAAGAGTACCGTCCCCAGCATCATACTGAATTTGCCGGGAAAGAGATCCCCCAGCAGTTTAGCCACTCCCAGAAAGATCGTTCCCGCGCCGAAACCGGTAATTATCCGCATTACGATCATAAGAAAATAGTTGTTCATCAACGGAAAAAGCATTGTCCCGCCGGCAAACATCGTTCCGCCGATCAGCAATATGCGCACTCCGCCGTAGCGGTCGGAAAAACACCCCATCACCAGCTGGCTGGCTGCGTAGGCATAAAGGAACGCCGCACCCAGTGAAGATATGCGATTGACCGCCATACCGCTTTTCAGAAGATCCTGAAAAATCGTGGCGGGAATCAGCACTTTTGCCATACTGGTAAGAAAGAATATCACCACTCCGCAGAGCAGCACCAGCAGCTTTTTTTTGCGCAGAAAAATTTCCGTATCGGCAGCAGGTAGCATATATTGACCTCAAAAAAATGTTGCGCCCTCCTTTTTGATGAGAGGGCGCAAAGGTAAACAAATTACTTATTCAGATTTTCCAGAGCGGCATTGATAATAACATCGGCAGCTTCCGGCGCAACGGTGTTGGGGCCGGGCTGGACTTCATAACCGCCGCGGGCAAAACACTCTTTCATCGGCACATAGCCGGAGACCGACTGCGCCAGACTGGCAATAAAAGTCTGCTTGTATGGACTCCCGGCGCGGATGGCGCGGGTAATGCCGTTGAAGGGTTCGCCGGGCAGTGAAACAAACGCCAGATCCTTACCGATGGTAATGGCTGTAAGTCTGCCTTCGTGCGAAGGTGTGCTCATAGTGTTGCAGTTCAGCGCGCGCTGGGCAAAGAACCGCAGTGCAGCAGGCACCTTGTTGGCAAGGTCCTGGCTTTCCAGGTCGCCTTCTTTGGGGATATCGGGCACAGTATCCAGGATGTGCTGTGCTTCGGCAACTTCTTCGGCAGTGAGCTTGCGGTGCGGTATCGTTACCGAACCGGTCTTGATTTTTACATCGCCTTCAGCAACCGGGGCCAGATCCTTGAGCGCATCCGCCACGATCCGGGCATAGCCTTTGCCGATACGCGCGGCTTCAGCCGGAGAGGTCTGGCAGAAATCCTGACGGAAGTCAAAGTGGTTGATATCGCCGGAGCAGTCATCCAGCACCAGTACCGGCAGACCCGACTGCAGCTTGTGCTGCATTTCGTGCACAAAGTTACCGTACCAGTCAGCCGAAACGATATCGCCGCCGACGGTATCGCCGTGGTTGGCTATATTGCAGATCAGCGCCGCGATTCTGCCGTACTGTCTGACCGCCAGAATATTGATGGAGCGGTCAAAATCACATTCCGGCTTATCGATGTCAGGATTGCGCCAGCCGGGGTTGGTGACGATGGTTCCGTTTTTCATAAAGTAACGGCGGACAAAACCGTATGGGTTGTTGTAAACCGAGGTGCTTTCCAGAGTGGCTTCCTGCAGGTTCATAAAAGCTCTGCGGACAGCGCGGAAAGCGGCCTGGGCGGTTTCTTCCAGCGCAAATTTTGCAACCTCATCGATTTCGCCGCGGAATTCCGGACCGGTGTGGGTATGGGTAGCGCAGATGATCAGTGATTCATAAAAATCTCTGCCGTAGGCATCGACAATAAGTTTTTCGATTTTATCCCACAGAACCTGGGCAACGTTGCACAGGTCAAAGCTGACAAAACCGAACTTGACACCGTCGCGTTCCATTGCCACGACCTTGACATAAAGTTCATCGTAATTGCCGCGGTTGGGGCGCTTGTTGATATAGCCGGCAAGACCGACGCCGACCGGGGGAGTGATGATTTCCTGGGCAAAACCTGCTTTAAACATAATGTTATTCCTTGTATTAAGTTGGTGATTTGTAAAACAATGTTTTGGTTTAATATATATTTGAAAGTGTTTTTTGCAAAGATATTTGCTCCTTTAATACAGAATTTTACAGTTCAAAAAGTGTTTTTTACAACCGTACAGCTGCAGGCCGCAGCAGCAGAACTTATAAAAAACAGATTTTTTACCGATTTGTACTTGCAATAAAACCGCTGCGGGGTTATCTTATAAGCACTCAAAAAAGAAAACGATCAGTTGGTTTTTTATAAAAGGAGAGAGATCTTTATGATTATGCCTGAACATTTTGCCACCGAGGCCGCACTGGAAGAATTTCTTGCGCAGCCATCGGAAGCACTTATTGAAATGATGAAGCGTCTGGAAGGCGATATAATGATTCTTGGTATTGCCGGCAAGATGGGTGTGACAATGGGTAAGCTGGCGGTCAACGCCATCCGCGCGGCAAAGGTTGCCAAGCGGGTGATCGGCGTGGCGCGTTTCAGCGATGAAACCGCGCGGCAGAAACTGGAAGATTGCGGCGTGGAAACCGTAACTTGCAATCTGCTTGACCGCGAACAGATTGCCAAACTTGAAAAAGTTGCCAATGTGGTGTTTATGGCGGGCAGAAAATTCGGTACCGGCGGCAGTGAAGATCTTACCTGGGCAATGAACGTGCTGGCTCCCTCTTATGTGGCGGAGCACTTCAAAGATTCGCGCCTGACGGTCTTTTCCACCGGGTGCGTTTATCCGCTGATGACTCCGGAAGAGGGCGGTTGTACTGAAGATGTGGTGCCGGAACCGGTGGGCGAGTATTCGCAGTCCTGTCTGGGCAGAGAGCGTATTTTTGAGTATCACGCCAATCTCAATAAAACCAGACTGCTGCTGTTCCGGCTCAATTACGCCATTGATCTGCGCTACGGTGTGCTGCACGATATAGCGCAGATGGTCTGGAAGGGCGAAAAGGTTAACAATTCAGTCAGCCATTTCAATGTTATCTGGCAGGGCAGCGCCAACGAAGCGGCTCTGCGCTCGCTGGAACTGGCGGATAATCCGCGCGCCATATTGAATGTAACCGGTGCCGAACAGATCTCCACAGTGGAGATAGCGGAAGCGTTCGGCAGGCTCTTCAACAAAAAAGTTGAATACCTCTATGCCGAATCCGGCAAGCGCTGTTACCTCAACAATGCCGGAAAAATGCTCAAGCTTTTCGGCAAGCCTGCCGTATCGCTGGAGCAGATGATCGAATGGCAGGCCAAATGGATCGCCGACGGCAATAAGAGCATCAATAAACCGACTCACTTTGAAGTCAATAACGGAAAGTTCTGATTTATGAAAAAGATCAATGATATCGCCCCCGAAGTTCTTCAGCTGGTCCGCAAGGGCTGTGTAATACCTGCCCAACCCCTGGCTATCGACGAAAACCGCAAATTTATGCCGCAGTATCAGCGCGCATTGTGCCGTTACTACATCGATGCCGGAGTCGGCGGTATTGCCGTGGGGGTGCACTCCACGCAGTTTGCCATCCGCAATCCGGAGATCGGACTCTTTGAGCCGGTACTCAAACAGACATCGGAATTTATCGACCGGTGGTGTGAAAAACGCGGCCGCAGAATTCTGAAAGTTGCCGGTATCTGCGGCAAAACCGGACAGGCGCTTTATGAAGCGGAATTTGCGGTCAAAGCCGGTTACGATGCCGGGCTCTTGAGTATGGCGGCTTTTGCCGGCGGTACGGTGGAAGATATGCTTGAGCACGCCCGGAAGATCGCAGCAGTTATTCCGGTGATCGGCTTTTATCTCCAGCCGTCGGTCGGCGGCAGAATACTGCCGTATGAATTCTGGAAGGAATTTGCACAAATCGACAATGTTCTGGCCATAAAAATGGCACCGTTCAACCGCTATCAGACTCTGGATGTGGTTCGCGCCGTTGCCGGAAGCTGCCGGGATATAACGCTTTATACCGGCAATGATGATAATATTCTGCTGGATCTGCTGACACCTTACAACATCGACGGCAAAATTGTCCGGATCAAAGGCGGTCTGCTTGGGCATTGGTGCTGCTGGACGCGCAAAGCCGTGGAACTCCTGGACGAGATCCACAACTTGGGCGATGCAGAAACTGTTCCGATGGAACTGCTGACCCGCAATGTCCGGATCACCGACTGCAACGCTGCGTTTTTTGATCCGGCGCACAGTTTTGCCGGCTGCATACCGGGTATCCACGAAGTTCTGCGCCGTCAGGGACTGCTCAAAGGTGTCTGGTGCCTGGATCCGGAAGAGGTTCTTTCGCCCGGACAGGCTGAAGAAATCACCCGCGTGCACGACAGTTACCCCGATTTGCACGACGATGATTTTGTCAAGGCGCACCTTGCCGAATGGCTGGCTGACTGACCGGGAGAAATATTATGCAGCTCCGTGCAGAAAAAACCCGCAGAGCGATCCTCAAAGCCGCCCGAAAACTTTTTGCCGCGGGCGGTTTTTCCGGAACTTCAGTGGATGCCATTGCCCTGACCGCCAGGGTCAACAAACAGCGTATTTATGCCTATTTCGGCAGCAAAAAGCAGTTGTTTGAAGCGGTTCTGCTGGAAGTTTTTTCCGAAAGCGCCGCCAGATTTGAGGAATTTGCTGCCGGGGTGGATTGCACTTCCGGCGATGTGACTGGTATGCTGGTGCAGTATTACCGGAAACTGCACATCGAAAAACCGGAATTTCAACGGCTTTTGAGCTGGGCAAATCTGGAAAATGCCATTGATACGACCGTGCTTGCCGAGGTGCGCAAAAACGAAAACAGCTCTTTGCGGAACTGGTTTGAAAACGCACAGCAGCAGAACAATATCCGCCGCGATATAAGTTTTGAAAGCTGGCTGTTGACCATTATGGGCTCAACCTACTTTGTCTGCTCCAACGCTCTGACTTTGAGCAGTACGCTGGGCGGCGATTTTCTGGATGATGCCGCGTGTGCCCGCCGCAGTGAAGATCTGACAAAACTGTTCAGAGCCAACTGAAAAAGGTTCTTTTTCCCAATAAGGGTCGGTAATTGAGGAGGGGAAAAAGACCTTTTGAGGAAAGGTCCTTTTTCCCCTCCTCAAACTCCACCCCTTTTTTCCAAACCTTTCCTTGGCATTTATCTTTTTGCAACGCAAAAAGATAAATGCCCT
>JAZNBV010000013.1:0-22308 GCA_045587205.1 Victivallaceae bacterium | reverse complement strand
TCATTTTATTTTATGATTATTTTATTCTTTTTACAGCATTTTCAAATATATTTTTATTTATTTTAATTTTTGATAAATTATATCGCAATACAAATATGATCGGACGGATCAGACGGATCGGACAAATCGGCCAGGCAGATAAGTACGATACGCCCGATTTGTCCGATTTGTCCGTTTTGTCCGACACCTCCGCGCACAGCGGAGAAAACGGTTTTCGCATAACTTTTTACGGCAGGCTGCTTGACAAATTTTTGTTGTTGTGGTATAATATCTGCTTGAATTCACGGGAAAATATTATGGGAAAAATTGCATTGCCGGCACGGAAAAAATGCCGCTTTACGCTCATTGAACTGCTGGTCGTTATCGGCATTATTGCCCTGATTGCGGCTATGCTTCTGCCGGCGCTTTCGGCGGCGCGCGCACGCGCGAGAGCAATCGATTGCCTTAACAGAATCAAACAGCTCAATATCTGGTGGGATATGTATGCTGTGAACAATCAGGAGTTTTCGTGGCTTGCCTGGGATGAAACCACCGGAACGCGCCTCTATTGGGGCAAAAGCACTCAACACCCGTTTTCGCTGTCCGGTTTTGTGCAGAATACCGACATAAAAACAGCTGACGGCAAAGATACAACCACCCTTGCTTACAACTCCGGCGGCCCTCTGGATTGCCCATCTTTAGAGACCGTTTATCCGGGGCAGGAAAAAATTGCCCGCGCGTGGAACTATGGAATGAACTATCATATTTCCACGCTTGACAGCACCTCCGGAAACGGGTATGCGGATGTACTCTTGCCGAGAACCAGATGCATCGATCCCGCGCAGCTTGCCGTGTTCGCCGATTGCGGCAGCGGATATGCACGCTTTTCTGCCAACGACCGCGGAACCAACCGTTCAACCAACTGGGACGGCAATGGCGCTGAAGAGTTCCTGACTATGAAATTTGTTCACAACAAAACTGCCAATGTCGGATTTGCCGACGGCCACGCTGAAGGAATCCAGAAAGCAAACTTCAGCAACAAAAACCTTTATTTGATTTATTAAGGCAAATAGTACATCATTGATGAACTTTGTCTGACAGAATTCTGAAAATCCGGTTCCCGGCAGAGTTTTTTGCCTTTGCGGAACTTGCAATACAAAAAATTCAAGTTTATAGTATCACCATATTTACACCATAAACTTTTTTACAGAAAGGATTCGATTATGCCTTCATTGCAGGACATGCGCGAGCGCGCAAAAGAAGCCGGTTTGATGAAACTTGACAAACTCATTGAAAACCGTCAGCACATCCCCACCAACGATTTTCCGATCCCCGTAAAAGAGCTTTGCGAACGCTACGAAAAACTCTACACCGGATGCATTAATGACGTGTTGCGCGAAAATTGTCTGCTCAACCAGAATCTGCCCAGCGAAATTATGCCGCTGCGCGATGAAATGGTCGTTGCCGGCGAAGCCTTTACCGTAAAAAGCGCCCCCAACTGTATGATCGAAGGCGAAATGACTTTCCGCGCCCAGATGCTCGATGATATGAAGCCCGAAGGCGTGGTAGTATGGGATACATCTGAAGATACCGAAGCCAGTCTCTGGGGCGGCGTTATGACCGCTACAGCCAAAAGCAAAAAAATCCGCGGCGCAGTTATTGCCGGCGGTATCCGCGACACCAAGCAGATCCTTGAACAGGATTTTCCTGTATTCTACAAATACCGCACCAGCAACGGTTCGCTCGGCCGCTGTATGATCACGCACTATCAGGTGCCGATCCGTATCGGCAAAGTGACCGTCCGCCCCGGCGACATTATTATGGGCGATATCGACGGCGTGCTGTGCATCCCCAGAGAGATCGCCTACCCGGTGCTGCTGCGCGCTGAAGGCATTGAAAAAACCGAAGTGGATATCTTCAGCTGGGTGCATCAGGGCGACAGTATTTCAGAAATCATTGCCAAGGGCGGCTATTTCTGATAAATACGGCTTTTATATACCGTAAATTACAGGTGCAAAAATGTTTAATGAAAAATTTCTGCTGAAGACTCCTCTGGCGGAAAAACTCTATGCCGCGGCAAAAGAGCTGCCGATCGTGGATTTTCACAACCACTTGCCGGTCAGCAGTTTAACTAGCGACCGCAAGTTCAGCGATATTGCGGAATTATGGGTGATAAGCGATCCGTACAAGCACCGGGCAATGCGTATTTGCGGCGTGCCTGAAAAACTTATCACCGGCAATGCCTCCAACCGCGAAAAGTTCAATGCCTGGGCGGAAACGCTGCCCAAACTGGCGGGCAATCCGCTTTATGACTGGAGCAAACTCGAACTCAAACGCATTTTCAATATCGAAAAAGAACTGACTCCGGAAACGGCTGATGAAATCTGGCAGAATACCCTGCAGCAGCTTGCTGAAGATGATTTTACCGTCCTGAATCTGCTCAAACGCTTCAAGGTGGTCTATTCGGCGCCCTGCTGTGCTTTGAACGACAATGTGGAGTGTTTCCGCACGGTTCCCGGCAATGTGCCGTCACTGCGCGGCGATGATATACTTTTGCCCACAAAGGAATTTGTCAGTGCTCTTGCGAAAAATACCCAAGTGGAAGTCAACAGTATCGACTCATTTTTCAGTGCAGTAAAAAAGCGTATCAATGCATTCCACAGTGTAAAATGCCGCATTGCCGACCACTCGCTGGATAACGGCTTTGCGTACAGTTTCTGCAGCAGGGAAAAAGCGCAGAAACTGTTCATCAAATCGCTGAACGGCAATGAACTTGCTGCCGATGAAAAGATGCTGCTGGCTTCTGCGATACTGAAAAAACTGGCGGGATTTTACAGCCAGCGCTCCTGGCTGCTGCTGCTGCATATCGGAGCACAGCGCAAAACCAGCAGCCGTCTGCGTGCCGCTGCCGGTCCGGCAGGCGGGTTTGCCGCCATCGGGCATACTTGCAATACCGCGGCGCTGGCGGCGATGCTCGATGATATGGAATCGGCTCCGGAAGGTCTGCCGCGGACGGTATTGTTTACGCTCAATCCGGCGGATCACGCGGCGTTTTCGGTGCTCTCCGGCTCATTCCCCGGCGACGGGGTGCGCGGCAAAGTCCAGCTGGGCCCCGCGTGGTGGTACTGCGACCACATTTACGGTATGCGCGACGGTTTTGAAAATGCCGCCGCATTCGGAGTGCTTTCGCAGTTTATCGGTATGACTACGGATTCGCGCAGTTTTTTAAGCTTTGTCCGCCACGAATATTTCCGCAGGGGCTTCTGCGCCTGGCTGGCAGAAAAAGCTGCGCGTGATGAAATGCCATCTGATGAAGACAAACTTGTAAAAATCGTTAAAGCGGTCTGTTTTGAAAATGCCGCTGAATATCTGGGAGAAATTTAATATGAATGAAATGATCTGGAAAGACAAAGTAGCCGTTGTCACCGGTGCCGGCGGCACACTCTGTTCGGAAATCGCCAAATTTCTGGCTGCCAAAGGCGCCAAAGTCGTGCTGATCGGCAGAACCGCCGGAAAACTGCAGACCGTTGCCGATGCAATCATTGCCGCCGGCGGGATCTGCCGTATCGAAGTTGGAGATGTTACCGATGAAAAGCGTATGCAGGAAATCGCTGATAAAGTTGCCGCCGAATGGGGCCTCTGCCGTATGCTCATCAACGGTGCCGGCGGCAACAATATCAACGCTATGAGCACCATCACCCAGTTCGATCCGCGGGAACTTGACCACACACTGCCGGAAGGCGAAAAAGGTTTTGCCGATATCGATATGGAAGCCTTTGCCAGTGTGCTGAAAATCAACACCATCGGTACAGTTCTGCCCAGCCGCATTTTTGGTGCGCAAATGGCCAAAGCCGGTTCCGGCAGCATCATCAACTTTGCTTCAATGAACACCTACAAACCGCTTACCCGCGTGGCGGCGTATGCTATGAGCAAGGCGGCAATCAGCAATTTCACGCAGTTTCTTGCCAACTATTACGCGCCGGCAAATATCCGGGTCAACGCCATTGCTCCGGGATTTTTTGTAAATGAACGCAGCATCAAATACCTGCGCACGCCCGACGGCGGACTTTCCCCGCGCGGCGAACGCGTTATGCAGCACACTCCGCTGCAGCGTTTCGGCGAAGCACCGGAACTGCTGGGCTGTGTGGAATGGCTGCTCGATGACTGCAAAGCGGCTTTTGTCACCGGTATAACAGTGCCGGTTGATGGCGGATTCCTGGCTTCAACGGGGGTGTAATTTATGAAATGCTCGCTTATGCTCCCCGCCAAGCCCAATCTGCAATGGCAGTTGGCGCGTCAGCTGGGAATCGATTATGCGGTTACCAAGGCGGCACCGGAACTTACCGGTATGCCGGATCCCTCGGACTACAACTCCTTGAAAACTGTCCGCGACCGCTTTGCCGATGCCGGATTCAAACTCTATGCTCTTGAGGGCGATGAGTTTGATATGACCCGTATAAAAATGGGGCTGCCGGGACGCGATGAAGATATTGAAAAATATTGCGCAATGCTTACCAATATGGGTAAACTCGGTCTGAAACTGCTCTGCTTCAACTTTATGGCGGGCGTGGGCTGGTACCGGAGCAAAAACGATCTTCTGGAACGCGGCGGCGCTCTGACCAGCGGATTCAATGTCAACGATATAGACAACAGCGAACCGTTGAAAATGAGCCACGAAAAACTCTGGGACAATATCATATATTTTCTCAAAGCTGTCACCCCAACTGCGGAAGTTGCCGGCGTGCAGCTGGGTATGCACCCGGATGATCCGCCGATACCGCAGCTGCTGGGCTATCCGCGCATACTTATTTCAGCTGATGCCTACCGCAGAGTTTTGCGCGAAGTCCCCAGTCCGGCACTGGGTGTAACATTCTGTCAGGCAACATTCCGGGCTATGGGCGAAGATGTATTCAAATTGCTGGAAGAATTCGGTAAAAAAGTCTTTTTCTTCCACTTCCGCGACATCACCGGAGTCAGTGACAACTTCCGCGAAACGTTCCACGACAACGGTCCGACTGATATGCCAAAACTGCTGGCGCATCTGAAAAAATGTGCTCCCGATTGCCTGATCCGCCCCGACCACACCCCGACGATGGCGGGCGAAAGCAATGAAAGTTTCGGCTACACTATGCAGGGCAATCTCTTTGCCACCGGGTATTTGCGCGGAATACTCGAAACACTCGACAATCAGGATAAGTAATCAGAAAGGAATCTGTATATGCAAGTAAATATCAATGCCGCCGCCGGCGGTAAGATCAAAAAGAATTTCTGGAACAATGTTCACTTTCACCCCACTGACGCGGTGGAAGATTTCTGGGGACAGACCATTCTGAACAAATTCAAAGAGCAGAAATGCGCACAATATCTCCGCTTGTATGCTATGTTTGAAGATATGGTTACCCGGGATGAAAACGGCAATCTGGTCTTTGATTTTTCCGAACAGGATAAACGCTTTGACATTGTGGTAAATATGGGGTTCAAGGTTCTGCTCTGCTTCAACTTTATGCCCGTAGTTATGGCTGCCGATCCGGTGAATTTGAGCGGCAAACGCTATAAAGACAAGCGTTTCTGCCGTTCCAAGCCCGCTGATTACAAAGAGTGGCAGATGCTCTGTCAGGCACAGACACAGCATTTGATCGACCGCTACGGCATTGAAACGATCTCGCAGTGGTTTTTCCATTGCTGGAACGAGCCTGATCTGGGGTTCTGGATGTATCCGGAATTCTTCTTTGAATGTACCCCGGAACAGCAGGAAGCCAAGATGAGCGAATACTGCAAACTCTATGACTACTTTGAAGCCGGAGTACACTCTGTATCTGACAGAATCAAAGTCGGCGGCCCTTCCTGCGGTCATTATAAGGAATTCTTTGAAAGAGTTATGCAGCACGTTTCCAGCGGCAAAAACTTTGTCACCGGCAAAACCGGTACGCGTTTTGATTTTGCAAGTCTGCACTGCTACAGTTCCATTCCGCAGGATGTTCACGACCCCTACCGCTACAAGGTGGCTGCAGAAAGCATTGTCAAACAGTATCAGACCTACCGTGCAATTATGGAAAAACACGGCCTTGGTGATAAACCCGCTATAATCGATGAATGGGCAGCTGCAGCAGAAGGCTATCTCGGCATCGACCGGGATCCGCGTATGCGCTTCCGCGAAACGGAGTACTATTCAGCGTTTTATATGCACCTCATCGACCTTATGAGCAATTTGCCGATGCCGCCGGAACGGATGATGATCTGTCTTTCCGGACAGGATTACAATACCAATGATTTTGACGGACACCGTACTTTCTATACCGCCAGCGGTTGGAGCAAACCCATTGCTCTGGCGTTCAGTATGGCTGCCAAACTGGGCGAAGAACGCTTTGACTGCCCCGCAGAACTGCCCCAAAACTGCGGCATTATCGGTACCCGTCGCGCCGATGGCGCGGTGGTAATTGCTCTTTACAATCACGAATCACATTTCGGCAAATTCGGCAGCAACGAAAAAATTTCGATCAAAGTGGAAAACCTGCCTGCTGACTGCACGCTCAAGCGTTACCGGATCGACGAAAGTTACAGCAACGCTTTTACCGCGTGGAGCCGCCTCGGTTCTCCGGCGCATCCGACTGTATGGGAGCGCGAACAGATCAACCGCCGCGCACAGCTGGAACAGACTTGCGCCGATGAAAAGTGTTCTGCTCTATGGCAGGGCGATGCAGTGCTGACCAACAACTCGGTGGAAATGTTTGAATTTATTCCTGCCAAGTAAAAATTTGTCATAAATTGCAAATCTGTAAAAGAAAGGATTTATGTTATGATCTTTGTTATTGCAACCTCGGAACTCAAACCCGAATACAAAGCAGCTTTTATTGAAGCAGTCAAAGCCAATATACCTAAAGTGCACGCCGAAGCTGGCTGCATATCTTATGAGCTTGCCGGTGATGTTGACTCCGGCCTTGCGCCGCAGGTCAAGTGCGGAGAAAATGTGCTGACTTTTGTGGAATGCTGGGAAAGCCTGGAGCACCTTAAAGCGCATCTGGCGGCTCCGCATATGGCGGAATTCAAGGAAAAAGTCAAGGATATGCGTATATCTTCTTCGCTCAAAGTCCTGACTCCGGTCTGCTGAAGAACAAAACCTCTCTGAACCGTGTCTTATAAAGGCGTTCAGAGAGGTTTTTATGCAATATTCAGGACATTTAGCGGAAAATGATCCGCTTTACGGATATTTGAAATACCAGATTTTTCCGCAGCTTGGGTGCGATTGCCGCCACGGCATCCGGGTTTTCGGCACCAACGGCTCCAACGCAGTGTATATCTATGAAGAACGCTGCTCCTGCCGCCGGGTGGTGGGCAAATTCTTCTACTCGCACCGCCAGCGCAACTGGGATCTGGCTTACCGCCATCTGGAACACGAACACCGCAGTATTCTTGAATTCCGCAACTATATTGACAATATACACTACACTGCCGGTGTGCTGGGGCGCAATGATGACCTCAACCGGCTGCTGGTACTGGAATACTGTTACGGCAGACGACTCGATGAGATCATTACTGAAGCCATACACCATAATAATCCACAGTTATTATATGACAAACTTACGGCTCTGGCGTGGTTTCTTGCCAATCTGCACAACCGTTCCGCACGGCAATACAACCGGGTTGACTTCAAGCGCTTATCAAATTATTACAACTTAATTATAAATCACTTACAAATCATAACACCTTGCGGATACTCTGAATATCTGCGGGAACTCGGCAATAACTGGTACAATACTCCGGCTCTGTGGCAAGATTGCCAGGTGCTGGTTCACGGCGATGCCACGCCTTCAAATTTCTTTTTCGGCGACGGTATGCACGTTATTGCCTTTGATCTGGAACGCAGCCATTACACCGACCGGCTGTTTGATGCGGGCAGAATCTGTGCTGAACTCAAACACTTTTTTCTGCATCACACCGGCAACGGATATGCTGCAGAACCGTTTATCGGTCATTTTCTCTGGGAATACAGCTGCCATTTTCCCGACCGGGAACGCACCTTTGATTCAATTACCGGGAAAGTACCTTTCTATATGGGTTTGAACCTGCTGCGGATAGCCCGCAACAGTTATCTGCCGCTTGATTACCGGCAGAAACTCATCAGTGAAGCAAGCGAATGTTTGAGGAGAAAATAAGGTGATAAAAGGTTTGATTTTTGATATAAACGGTACCCTGACTGATATATTGACCGATGAAAACAGTTATGACATCTACCGTACCACTGCAAATTTTCTGGATTACTACGGGGTGAAAATCGCTCCCGACCGGCTCAAACAGCTTTATAACGAATACAACAGAGAACAGCGCAGTACCAGCAGAGAGGAATTTCCTGAATTCGATATATCTGATATATTTTACCGCATTATCCTGGATTTCAAAACCCGCCGGATCGACAATCTGCGGCTGCTGGCTGACACAGCATCGATAGTATTCCGCGCCGCCGGCAGATACAAACTTGAGTGCTATCCAGGGGTCAGAGATGTTTTAACTGAACTCTCAATGCAGTACCGTATGGGGGCGGTTTCCGACGGTCAGCAGCTCTGGGGGGAACCGGAACTCTATTCAGCAGGCTTGCAGGATTATTTTTCTGCAGTAGTGATTTCCGGCGATCTGGGGTACCGCAAACCCGACCGCCGGATCTTTGAGCGGGCATTGGACGCTATGCAGCTTTTTGCCGATGAAGTCATATTCATCGGCAATGATATGTACCGCGATATTTACGGAGCAAAAAATGCCGGAATGAAAACCGTTCTGTATAAATCCAACCAGGGCGACCATCATTATAACGGAGTCAATGCCGATTATATAATCTATAACTTCAACGAACTGCCGCGCGCCATAGAATTCCTGACTGCTGATCAGTAAGGCAGCAGATCAATTTTACCCGGCAGTGTATCATCCAGTGATTCAATTTGCGGAGTCAATTCTGCCGGATACTCTATCTGCAGATCAAACCTGCCTTCTTTATTGCGCTGCCACGCAATTTTTATATTGCCCGACGGCGTTGGTACAGAGCCTTGAGCAAATTCGCGCCCCCCATTCCACGGACGCACCCGGAAACGCTTGAATCCCGGTTCCAGCGGATAAACACCCAGCAGCCCTGCCCCGCAGTAATATACCGGCAGACTGCTCCAGCCGTGGCACAGACTGCCGCGGAATGAAAAATCACTGCTGCCCTTGACTGTTTCCCACAAAGTGGTGCTTTCGCCATCAAGCATAATATAGTAGTTTTCTTCAAGTTTGCGGTGTACAAACTCCCGTGCGGCACTGCCGCAATCGTTGAGCAGCAATGCTTCCAGCAGATACGGCATTACGCTCAAAGTCACCGGCACCAGACCGCTTTTTACTTTCAGCAGCCGCTGCAAAACCCGTTCCCGGCGGTATTCCGGCACGGCCCGGTTGTGCAGCATCATTATCTGAACGTGTTCAGTGTAAACCTTTTGCAGAGTGCCGTTGTTTATTTTCAGGTCATAGCAATCTTCATTTTCCGCAAAAAAGAGTTCATCGACCCGGCGTCGGATGCGTTCAGCTTCGGCAAGATATTCCGAACTCTGAACCGTATTGCCGCTCAATGATTCGAGTTTGCCCATTGCTTCAAGCATATTGGCAAAATAGAGGTTGTAGAGCGAATGTATCTCATCGGGCTGCATCTTGTATATATTCAGCCCCGGCGCCCATTCATAAAAGTGCCAGTATCCCTCGCCATCGGCACGGTAAAGAGCGGATTTTTCATCGCGCAGAGCAAGCAGTTTTGCACAGATACAGCGCAAATTGTCACGCTGTTTATCCCAAACTGAAAAATCGCCGCTGAAAAGCAGATGCTCATAAATCTCCAGCGGCCAGATGGTTGTGAAAACCGGTATCAAGCGGTGGAAACGACTGGGAGCGGTCAGGCGGAGAAATCCGTCTTCACGCATAGCACCGCTGAAGAGATTCAAAGATGCGGCAGCAAAATCGTAATTACCCCACAAATAGTAGCCGTAAAGCATCTGGTTGCGCGAATCGTAGGTATAGAGTGCCTGTTCGCGCCACGGACAATCTTCGTAATGCTCGTGCATACAATGCTGCAGTGTGCGGATACTCAATTTGCGTATCTCAAGAAGCTGTTCATCATCTGCGGCAAAATCTGCGGCATCCGGCAGCAGCAGTGTCCACGGAGCAATCCCGACAGAGTGTACACTCAATGTTGTGGCTCCTTCCGGCGGCAGTAAATGCAGTTGTATATATCTGCCGCCGATGCGCCGGAAATGCAGTTGAAAACGCTGTCTGCCCTCTTTGCATATATAGCGGTCGGCAAAATTCGCCCCCATTATTTCCATACGCACATTGCCGTCGTGCAGATGTTCTCCGTGAGCTATATCCACAATGGTTCCGGCGGGAGCAGTAAGTTCAAGTTCGATAAATCCTACCTTTTCTTCGCCGAGATCGTAAAGCTGCGCCCAGCCTTCCGCAGTTTCGGGCCAACGCTCAAGTTTGCGCCCGATATCGCTGTAAAACCAAAAAACCTGATCGGATGCCATCGTGGCGGCAAAAGACTCTTTTTCACCATTGCGTTTGCACACGCCGCTGCGGATAAGTCTGCCCGGCTGAAATGGTTCCAGCACCGGGCGTGCTGCATCGGGGCGCTTGTCCATCGGGCGTTTTTCCATTTCCGCGTAAGGTGTCAGCCAGTTGCGGTCATCAAACTCTTTATTCATCCATTCATTGGCGCCCCCGATCCGGGCATCAAACAATGTAGTGAATCCAAGCTGCGGCGAAACTTCCGGCATTGCTCCGGCGTGATAACCCGGTGCAGGATATACGCGGCAATTTTCATCGGAAAGCACTTTTACACTATTGTTGGCACTCAAAGTGAAAACCACGCCGGGGATCCCGGGTGCGTAGCGCGGAAAGTCTTTTCCGCAATGATATACGCAAATGGCAAGAATATGTTCACCAGATGGTATGTCATTGAGCATTATATCAGTGTAAGTCGGTGCCTCCGGGTGATCTGAAAACTGTCCGCGCCCGCATTCTGCACCATCAATATATGCTATAAAATCGGAATCAGCCATTATCCGCAGTTGAACATTTTTCCAGAGTTCCTCTGCGGTAAAAATGCGTCTTACCGCCATAAAGATATGCCATTGACTGCCTTTATCATCCAGCCACAAACGCCTGGCACCATACCACGGAGAATTTTTCATTGTGTACTCTCTCTATTTACAGCAACCTGCAACCATTAATCCTGTGTATGCAATGCCAGGATCCCGCGATAGGAGCGTATTTCATCCAGCGCGCTGTTGACCTGGCGGATCTTCCACTCCAGATGCCATTTGTCGCAGACATACTCCATTGAGGGTTCCCAGCCCAGACGCGAATCACACTCCACTGCCGGAATCGTATCGCGGGCATTTTCAATTTCCTGCACTGCCAGAGCTTCGAGTTTATCAAGATATACATTTGCCTCTTCAGCACTGGTACAATTCACCATTGCCACGTTGTACTGATACCAGCGCTTGATATTTATCACAGTATTGATAGAGTTTCTGATAAAGTGCCCCAGTGCTTCCAGACGGCGAGCTTCATCACGTTTGTCTTCATCGGCATTTTCAACAGCTTTGAGTGCTTCGGCAAGCCCCTGATTCCAAAGCTCACGCATTTTTTCCAGCGACTTGATTTCAGCCGGATAACGCAGGAATCCCGGCGTCTGTTCGGTATTTTCATACGGCTTGTAGAACGTTTTTATAATGCGGTGACCGAAATGCGCGTGCGGCACCGTCGGAAACTGGATATCCTTTTCTGCCATCGTGCGGCTGATCGAAGGCTGAAATATGAACGGATACGCCGCTCCAACCCGCCACGGCCCGTACTGATCTTCGTTGGATGCCACATAATAACTCATTGCCTGACTCCAGAGATCCCACGCTTTTATAACGTATCCGGCAGCATTTTTGCCGTAATCGCGCACGGCTGTCTTGCGGAGAAGTTCATCGTAATCGGGTTCAAACTCTTCCCACATCGTCCATTTGCCCAGATCCGCAGCTACACTGTTCCACCAGCCGTAATGATGCGTGGTGTAGTGATCACGCAAATTGTATTGCTTCTGCGCCTTACGAAGATTCATATTGCGCTTGAAAAGTTTGCCCGGTGCCGGCACCAGCGGTACACAGCCGAAATCCCACGCTATACCCGCAGTGTTTACATTGCCCATAATCTTGATGCCGTATTTATGTGCGGTTTCGCACTCGCTGGTAAAGTAATACCCCGGCTCATCGGCGCTTATGGTGTAATCCATTACCGGAGTATGCAATTTACCGAGTTTACGCCGGGAAAATATTTCGTAACAGACCGACAACCCGACATTTTCCGGATATCTTGCCAGAAACTTTTCGCGGTATTCCTGCGGCTGATAGCCCCAGTTGTAGGTGCTGAAGTAAACATCCACATCGGGATTTACCTTATGCACCGCGCGTTCAATACACTGTATATATGCCGGATAATCACTGCAGGGATACCACCCCGGACTGGGTTTGGTTTCCGGTATGCCGTCGATTACGCTCAAGTTGTGTTTTTTACCGGTAGTGGCAGGATCCTTGCTGGGAAATTCCAGCGCCTCACCGCATAACCCGAAAGATTTCAGTTTGGGGTAATGTTTGATGATACTGCCGTAAACCTCGTCAAAAACCGCCTGTGCTCCTTCATCATCGGGATGTATGAATGTCTGTATATAGTTATGAAAATGCGTGGTGATCCCCAGTTTGGCAGCACGCTCTATAATATCATTGAAGTCGCAGTAGCCGAGCCGGTTGCGGTCTATTCCGGAGAGAAAAATCTCAATGGCATCGTAACCGGCGTGCAGCATAGCCACCAGCTCCGCATCCGGATAAGCATCTATTCCGGTGCCGGAGTGGATGATCCTGGTATCGTACAGCGGTGTGCGCTTCATCGTGCCTGTTTCCAACACCGGGGCACCTTCCAGATTCATAATATCTTCCAGATGGATCGTACCGCGGAAAGTCATCTTGTCTTCACTGGCGGCAAGCCGGATATGATTCTTTGCCGCCTCAACAGTGAAACCGCTTTTTACCGACGGATCGACTTCCACCCACAAAACTCTCTCGCCGTCGGTATGGGTTATACTTAAAGATATATTCATACCGACTTCCAGATAATCCCGGAAATCTTTTACTGCGTAAGCGGTTATATATTCAGCATCTGCAGCACAGCCCAGTTTCCACGATTCATCCAGTTCCACTTCATTAATGCGGCAAACGCGGTCAATCTGACGGCGGCGGGGTTTATGATACTGCCAGTGGCGCAAACGGAAATCGTAATTTTTTTCGCTCATAACAACCTCTTTATCAAATATAACCCAGTGTTTTTTCTATATCGCGCACAGCGGCTTCCATTGCAGCATTGCCATATTCAGCGCCGGCATTTACCGCATCACGCGCGTACCAGATACTCCCGTCAACCCGGTCGAGTTCCACCAGTTCCGGATAAATAGCCATTACTTCGGATGTTTCAAGTTTTCCGGCGTGATCACCGGGGTACTTTATGTTGTGATCATCCAGGTTATGCATACGGGTGCTGTGAATCTGTATCCACTCAAACGGGTTGTTGTTGTCTGAATAGTAATTGCTGTATTTTTCCGTACCCCACCAGCCTTCGCCATTCTCTTTTTCCAGCCACTGAAAAATCACGTGCCGTCCCGCCATACGGAACGCCAGATCAGTGGGCATACCCTGGGTGAATTCCTCCGTCTGATGGGTTATAAAGCAATGTATATTGCGGAATCCCACCCGCAGAAGCCCGGTAAAAATATCTTCTGCCACCGGGATAAGTTTTGCGGCATCGACGTGAATTGTGCCGTTGTTTTCTGGTGCAGCCACTGCCAGCGATGCCGCACCGTAATAAAACGGCGGCAATACTACCATTTCCGGATGGCGCGCTTCCACACGCTCAATGGCATTTATACAGGTAAAAGCATCCGTCCCCAGCGGCAGATGTTCAGCGTGATACTCCACCACTCCCAGCGGAAGAACCACCGGCACATTTTTTTCAACAGCCTCGCGCACCTGATACGGCAACATCTTCAAGTATTGCATAACTCAAAAAACCTCTGTAAAGATCCTGTTCAAACTTATATTGATTCATCAATATAAATATAAACCTCTTTGTTGCAAAATACCACCGGAGAAAATAGTTTTTTGCTGAAATTCAAGCAAAAAAAAGCAGCAGAAAAACCTTGAAAAGTTCTTCTGCCGCTGCAATCAGTGATGATAACTTTATCAGAACGCTGCGTCGAACTGCACATTGGAGGGTGCAAAGTCGATCTTGCGCACAAATTTGCACGCATCGGCAGCACCGTATTCGCGTTCCATACCGCAATCTTCCCATTCCACTGACAAAGGTCCGGTATAACCGATGGTATTGAGTGCGCGCATAATTTCTTCAAAATTCACCTGTCCGTGACCGGGACTGCGGAAGTTCCAGCCGCGTCCGGGCTGATTGAAATCAAGATGCGATGCCAGAATACCGCTCTTGCCATCCAGTGTAAGAGCCGCATCTTTGATATGCACGTGATAAATGCGTTCCGGGAATGTTTCAATGAACTTGACCGGATCGACCATCTGCCAATGCAGATGGCTGGGGTCAAAGTTGAAACCGAACTCCGGGCGGTTGCCGATGGCATCCAGCGCACGCTGTGCAGTGACAATATCAAAAGCTATTTCCGTAGGATGCACCTCCAGAGCAAACTTTACTCCGCATTTGGCAAACTCATCCATAATCGGATTGAACATTTCGGCAAAAAACTTAAAACCGTCTTCAATAGTCTGCGGTGCCACCGGCGGGAAGCTGTACAGCATATGCCAGATGGGGCTGCCGGTAAAACCGTTGACCACTTTTACACCCAGATTTTTTGCGGCCTGCGCGGCGGCTTTCATACTCTTGACCGCCCATTCGCGCTTGGCTTCGGCATTGCCGGCACATTCTGCGGGGGCAAAACCGTCGGAACGGGAGTCAAAATTGGGATCGCAGATCAGCTGACCGGCAAGGTGGTTGGAGATCGCCCAGACATCCAGATTGTACTTGGCAAGCAGTGCGCGCTTTTCATCGCAATACGCGGTGCTGGCAGCGGCCTTGAAGACATCAAAGTGATCACCCCAGCAGGCAAGTTCCAGCCCGTCGTAGCCGAACGAACTCATTTTCTGACAAACTGTTTCCAGCGGGAGATCAGCCCACTGGCCGGTAAAAATTGTTGCTTTACGAGCCATAAATCACACCTCGAATTTTATCCATTTACTTTCTGTAACACTGCTTCTAACTACTGCTTCGATAAACGCCACCCCGCGCACACCGTCTTCCACGGTCGGGTAGCTGGTAACATATTCTCTGCCGTCGGCACGCGCCGCAATGGCATTGGCTATATCAGTATAGAGATTGCCGAATGCTTCAAAGAATCCTTCCGGATGACCGGCAGGCAATCTGCTCCACTCTGCTCCGGCGCCAGCCCAGTTGCGGCGCATCACCTGACGGTGACCGGTATTGGAACGCATAATCAATGTTTCGGGATCTTCCTGCGCCCATTCCAGAGCATTTTCGGTCCCGTAGATACGGATCCGCAGCGCGTTTTCTTCGCCGACAGCAATCTGACTGGCAAAAAGTATGCCGCGTGCACCGTTGTTGAATTTAAGCAATACCGAGCCATCGTCATCAAGTTTGCGCCCGGGCACAAAACTGGTCAGATCAGCACAGAGTTCGGTTATCTGCAGCCCGGTGATGAATTCGGCAAGGTTTTCGGCGTGACTGCCGATATCACCCATACAGCAGCTGATACCCGCCAATGCCGGATCGGTACGCCATTTGCCCTGTTTGTTGTCCTCGGTCACTGCATCAGCCAGCCCTGCGGATACTCCACAACGATCTTGCGGATATCGCCCAGCACGCCGTCTTTGACCATAGCTTTAGCCTGACGGACCATCGGATACGCTGTATAATTGTGAGTCAGTGCAAAGAGTCTGCCGGTGGATTTGACTTTTTCCGCCAGCGTTTTTGCCTGTTCCAGCGTGGTGGTCATCGGTTTATCGCAAATAACATCAAAACCGGCATCCAGCGCCGCCATTGCCACTTCAAAGTGGGCGGCATTGGGAGTAACGATCGATACCAGATCGATCTTATCCGGGCGTTTGGCTTCTTCAGCAAACATTGTTTTGTAATCAGTGTAAACCCGCGCCGGATCAATGAAAAGTTCTGCCCCGGTAATTGCCCCCTTGGCCGGATCGCGGCTGAAACAACCTGCCACCAGTTCGATCTTGCCATCCAGATTGGCGGCTCTGCGGTGCGCCGCTCCGATAAAACTGCCGGGGCCGCCCCCGACCATACCCATACGAATCTTACGGTTCATTTTCTACCTCTGTATAAAAATGTTAAGGTATCCCGGAAAGCCCAGCTCGCCGGAATACCCTTAATTTAATACACCCTTTTCAATATTTCAAGAGTATTCTGCCAATTCATTTCAAGAAAAATATCATTTTCCTGTGATTTTTCCATCAAAACTTACTTTTTCAGCAATTTACGCAGATGATTCAGACTGATAACTGCACTGTCAAAGGGATCGATTTGGGAATAATCCTGTTCATAGATCAGCCATTCACAGGGCGTATCCACCGCCGCAGCGATGCACTCTTCCAGCGGAACATTGCCGTTGCCAAGTTCGGTAATGGAGCCATCTTCCGCCATATCTTTCATATGCAGCTGCCAGATGCGTGAACCGTAATTATTGATAAACTGCACCGGATCCTGACCGCCTTTTTTCACCCAGTACACGTCCAGTTCCAAACCGGTCAGTGCCGGGTCGGTTCCGTTGATGATATCAACCTCTCCGCAGCCGCCGGAGGAGTATTTGCGGAACTCCAGATCGTGGTTGTGATAAGTAAATTTTATACCGTTCTGCGCGGCGGCAATGCTGCTTTTGCGGCACGCTTCGATCGTGGAAGCAGCATACACTGAATAATCACTGTTTTCCTGACGGTTGCCGCCGATGCTGAAGGTAACAAACGGTGCAGACAGCTCTTTGCAGTAGCGGTAAATATCATTTGCCGGATCGCAGGTATCTTCCGAACGGCTGTGGATACCGCAGACCTCCAGCCCGATCTCCTTGAAAAATGCCGCCAGTTCAGTTGGCTCCATATCACCAAAGTAAAATGCCGGTTCCACGGCATCGCAGCCGAGTTTTACCAGTTCGCGGCAGACGCCTTTGAAATCCTGTTTAAGTGCGGCACGGATAGTGTAAAGCTGGATACCGATTTTAAAATCTTTCATTTTCGCAAATACTCCAATGCTCTTTTAACGGCTTCATCGCCGGGATATTTGTTGTTTTCGTACTCAATATTGATAAAGCCGTCGTAGCCGAGTTCTTCAAGCGTTTTGAGTGTGGCGCGGCTGTCGATTGCCCCCTCGCCGATCAGTGCGGCGCGGTAATATCTGTTGTCGCGCATCATACGCCAATTTTCCTGCGGCTGATCGGTTATATCCCAATCCTTGAAATGTACGTGAACAACATCTTTATAACACTTTTTCAAACTCTCTATCTGATCTTCGCCGGTGGCGGCATTGCCGTTGTCAAAGGTCAGCTTCAGCCCCGGTACCTGCTGCTTGGCACGGTAAAAATCATCGGCAGTGACAAATGCACTTGCCCAACCTGGAAAATTTTCCACTGTCAGGATCAGATTGCGTGCTTCCGCCAGCGGCGCAATGATCGAAAGATACTCGCACCAGCGGGCGTGATTTTCAGCAGCAGAATCGACTCCGGCAAAAATACACGGCGGGATCATCACCACCGGAGCACCCAGTTTGCAGGCATCATCCAATGATTGTTCAGCGGCTCCTTTTACTTCAGAGAGTTCTTTGCCGTGTATAAAAAAGGTGTGCGCGGCAACGGTCAATCCGGCATCCTGACTCATTTTACGCAGTTCTTCCGGATCACGGCCGTAAGTGGTGATCCAGTCAATACCTTCCATACCCAGTTCAGCGGCAACCCGCACGCAATCTTCGGGCGTAAAACACTTCTGACGCATCAGAGTGTAGGTCATCATCGAAAATTTCATTTTTTCACTTCTTCAAGTATTTTCAAGGTTTCATTTACCAGTTCCTGACCACCTTTGGGCGATACCTGATTGCAGTAAGGAGTTGCACTGTAACCTTTGTTGGCAATGGCTTTTTCGGTGGCAAGATAAGAGCCCGTACCGTTGAGGTCTGTCACCAGCTGCACGATCACGGTCTGCTCAAAGGGACTGCGCGCCTGAATGCGGTGCATATAATCAATGAAAAGTTCAAAACGGTTGGTGGCAAATGCCAGATTACCCACCCGCACCACGTGGATATCGGTGGTGATATACGGCTCTTTCTGCTGGATGGCATAACGGTTGATCACCCCGCCCACGCGGTTGCGGCGGCTGCGCAAGATGCTGTTGGCGCGAAGCTGATCCCACTGATCGCCGCCTTCAATGAACTTTTCTTTCATAAACATATCGTAGTTCTTCTTTTCCTGATCCACCAGTTCTTTTGGGAACATCCGGCGCGAAAGTTTGACCGTGCGCACTTCGTGTTTGAAAGCCGGATTGCACATTTTATCATTCTGCGCCCAGGAGAGAACTTCATCAAACGCTGTTACAATACGGTTGGCAATATCTTCGGCACGCATGACTTCCACCACATCCGCCGCATACTTACGTTTAGCGGCTTCCGGATCATTTTTTGCCCACTGCCAGGGATAAGTCATGGGATTTTTCATATATGCGGCGATCTTGTCGGCATATTTAAGACGGAAACGGCGTTTTTCGGCTTCCAGATAATGCAGCTGACGGGGTGCAAGGTCCCCGGCGGCGGCAGCCTGACCGATAATGCCGATGTCGCCATATTTGGCAGTAAGTTTTTCGCGCACATTGTGCCAGAAGCTGGCGTGCAAAAACCAGGCGTGTTCACTGGTCTGCGACGGACACGGCACATTGACCACCGCACCGGTCAGACGGCCGGCGGCATCAAAGGTGTAAAAAAGGTTGATAAAGGAGTCGCTGCCAGCTTCATAACCGTCAAACATAGCATCGTTGGTTTTACCGTACATCTTGCCGTGGCCGTTCATAGCCAGACCGGGTGACCCGCCCAGCCGCACGCCGATATCATCCAGATAGATCGTGCGGCGGCTGTGGCCGGTGGTGGCAAAGCCGTAACCGTAGGCAATGCTGCCGGGAGCGCGTTTTTCCCACGCTTCTTTAACTGCATCGGTGATCTGACGGGCGATAAAATCCTGCATTTCAGATGTCGGTGTGACTTTGACCTGCCGGGGATAATCTTCCGGAATCACATTCGTCGAAGGGCCGGCGTGGGTGTGGGTGGCGTTGATAATGATTTTTTCGGCAGGAATGGCAGGAGCCTCTTTTTTCAAATTAGCACAAACTTTTTCCAGCACCGCTTTATTGACCGACACCATATCGGCGGAAACAAAAATCACCGCATCTTTTTTGTTGGTCATCGCCATCGCCTGAGCAATAACGGGGGTGAACTGACCCTGTGCCACGCGCAAATAGAATTGTCCGGTAATCGGCACGGGGCCCTCTTTGGCAATACTGCGGCGCGCCCAGCCGATCTGCAAATGATCGCCTCCATAAGCTTCATCACAACTTTTGCCGCAACCCTGATTGCTCACACAGCCCGCCGAGAAAATCAGCATCGCCGCCATTCCGGCGGTTACAGAAAAATATTTAAACATTTTCATATTCGATCAATACCTGTAAATTATTTTATTTCGTTAAGGATTTTCAAAGTTTCGTTGACCAGCTCCTGACCGCCAGCGGGCGAAACCTGATTGCAGTAAGGTGTGGCACTGTAACCTTTGTTGGCGTTTGCCCGTTCGGTGGCAAGATAGCTGCCCGTACCGTAGGCATCGGATACCAGCTGCACAATAAAAGTCTGCTCAAACGGACTGCGCGCCTGAATACGGTGCATAAAATCCATATAGAGTTCAAAACGGTTGCTGGCAAAAGCAATATTGCCGATCTGTACCGCGTGGATGACCGTGGTTATGGCAGGCTCCTGCTCCTGAATGGCGGCGCGTTTGATCACCCCTGCGCTGCGGGTACGGCGGCTGTTGAGCACCGAATTGGCGTGCAGTTCTTCGTAGGGATCAGAGGCATCGGAAAAGTTTTCCTTCATAAACGCTTCCAAATTACGCCGTTCTTCTTCGACCATAACTTCGGGGAACATCCGGCGTGCAAGTTTGACCGTGCGCACTTCGTGCTTGAGTTCGGGAGCGCTCATTTTTTCCTTGCTTGCATACGCAAGAACCTCATCAAATGCCGTTACAATGCGGTTGGCAATATCTTCGGCACGCATCAGTTCCATCCACTCATACTCAAATGCAGGGCTGTCGGGCGGAATTTTTACGCCATTGGGCCGCGCCATCGGAGAAGCTTTGTACTTTTCAATAAGTTCAGGATATTTGAGCATATAGCGCCGTTTTTCCGCCTGACGGTAGTGCAGCTGCCGCGGCGAAAGATCACCTGCCGCAGCGGCTTGAGCGATCACGCCAAAGTTTTCGCCGTACTTTGCAGCAAGTTTTTCGCGCACGTTGTGCCAGAAACTGGCGTGCAGCACCCAGGCATTTTCGTTGGTCTGCGACGGACAGGGTACATTGATCACTGCCCCGGTGATATTGTCTTTTTCATCAAAAGTGTACAGCAAGTTGATGAACGGATCTGTACCTGCTTCGTAGCAGTCAAACATATCGTCGTTGGTGTTGCCGTACATCTTGCCGTGGCCGTTAATCGCCAGACCGGGTGCCCCGCCCAGCCGCACGCCGATATCATCCAGATAGATCGTGCGGCGGCTGTGCCCCGTGGTGGCAAAACCGTAACCGTAAGCGACAGATCCTGCTGCGCGGTTGAGCCACGCAGTTTTTACCGCATCAGCCAGCTGGCGCGATAAATACGCGATCATTTCGTCATTGCCGGTAAATTCCACGCGCCGCGGATAGTCAGCAATCTTGTTGCTGGAAGGCCCTGCGTGAGTGTGAGTGGCATTGACAATGATCTTATCCACCGGCAAATCGGGAACCTCATTTTTAAGGATCTCCTGTGCCGCCAAAAGCATTTCGGGCTGTACCAAAACCATATCTGCCGATGCAAAAATCACCGCATCATCGCCGTTTTCAATAACCAGAGCACTGATCAGCACATCTGTATATATTCCCTGGGATATACGCAAATAAAACTGCCCGGTAATGGGCACACTGCCTGCCATTGCAATGGAGCGCCTGCCCCAGCCGATCTTTATCTTTTTTCCCATAACACAACCTCACTGTAATATTATTTTTTGCGGCGGTCTTCAAGAATTTTCTGAATACGCGCAGGATCGATCCTGTCCAGATTATTGAACACCTTGACAATACCTTCGCGCACCTGTTCAGCTATATCCAGACCATTGGGCGCACGCAAAGTCTGCACCACCGAAATATGTTTGCGGCTGTAGATCAATGCGTTCGGGAATTTTTCCAGACTGTAATCCACGCCTTCATCGGCACCGGGAATGCTCCACGGATAACCCATACCGTAAGCATTCTTGGCGGCAAATACGGTCATTTCCGGCAGAATAAAACGCTGCCACACGCTGGCACGGATGCCTTCATCCTGCAACGCGGCAGCTACCGCGTTACGGAACGCCACCTGGGTTGCCGGATCGCTTATGCCCATCTTGTCAAAGTCGATACGCAAATTGAAGTTGTACCAGTTATGGGTGGCGTATTCCGGTTCATAGGGCAGCAGCAGATTGGGCGTGCCGGCAAGATTTTTCAAAAGATATTCGCCGTTTTCACGCAAAGTATTGAAGTAGAAATCATACTTGGTCAACTGGGCGCGGCCATACGCGGCGGTAAGTTCGTTGTTGCGGTACATCCAGCCCAGAGCATAGGCGTGGTAGTCGCGGCTCTCTTCCGGACGCGCGGTTTCGCCGAAACTCCAGAGTTTGGCGGCACCTTTGTAGATTTCTTCATTATTGGTCACAAACATACCGCCTTCGCCGCAGCAGAGGCACTTATTCTGGTTGAAGCTGAATGCCGCGCAGTCGCCCAGCGTACCGGCACGGCGGCCCTTGTAAAGTGCGCCGTGCGCCTGACAGGCATCTTCGATAACTTTGAGGTTGTGTTTTCTGGCAATGGCATTGATCTTGTCCATATCGTTGCAAAGACCGTGGAGCTGAACAACGATGATCGCTTTTGTGCGGGGGGTGATGGCTGCTTCGATCTTATCGGGATCCATCAGGAATGTTTCGGGG
>JAZNBV010000012.1:0-47372 GCA_045587205.1 Victivallaceae bacterium | reverse complement strand
GAACTCTGCCGCCAGAGTCTGGTGCGTTATGCACGGCTGCGATTGCAGAAATCGCTCAAATGCGTAGTGACTGATCCGGAGGAAAATGCATCGCGACCGATTCTGGATCCGCACATACTTACAATAGGTTTTGCACGGCGTTTTGCAACTTACAAGCGCGGGACATTGCTTTTGCGCTACAAAGACCGTCTGCTGCGGCTGTTGGGCAACAAAACCACCCCGGTGCAGTTCATTTTTGCCGGCAAGGCTCACCCGGCGGATGACAACGGTAAGCGGCTGATCCAGGAATTGGTACAGTTTGCCCGTCAGAACGGTATATCGCACCGGCTGGTATTTCTGGAAGATTACGATATAGGTATGGCACGCAAGATGGTTCAGGGCGTGGATGTGTGGCTGAACAATCCGCGTCGCCCGCAGGAAGCCAGCGGCACATCGGGAATGAAAGCGGCAATCAACGGCGGCTTGAATTTGAGTATCCTTGACGGCTGGTGGGATGAAGCGTATGTACCCGGCAACGGCTGGGCGATCCCCGGCAACGAAAATTATCAGAATCCGGACGACAGCGACAACTTTGAAGCGCAGGAACTTTTTAATATTCTTGAATCCGAAGTAATACCGCTCTTTTACGAACGCAGCAACAATGATCTGCCCACGCGGTGGATCCGGATGATGAAAAACTCCATTGCAATGGGGTTGGGTATGTTCTCAAGCTTGCGTATGGTGGAAGATTACCGCGATATGTTCTATACCCCGGCAATGCTCAATTACGAAAAATTCAGCGCTGACAACGGCAGACAGGCCGCGGCATTGGTAAATCAGAAACACCTTCTGCAGGAGAATTTTCCCAGAATGGTGATTGAGGAACCAGTCATAGAAGGCGATCTCAAAGGCGATATCCACGTAGGCGACAGTTTCAATATCCGCGTAAAAGTATTCCTCAACGAACTTACTCCGCAGGATGTGGATGTGCAGATATATTCCGGAAATGTAAATGTGCATAACGAAATTATAACCAGTTCCACAGCCAGTATGCGCGCAACCGAAGATCTTGGCGGCGGGTATTACATCTATGAACACCGCCTGACTTGCAAAAGTTCAGGCCGTTTCGGACTGACTGCCCGTATTACTCCGGTGGGGGATGACTGGGAAAACAGTGTCCCCGGCTTTATCTGCTGGCCGCAGTAACAGTAAAAAGTGAGGGGTTGTTTTATGAACATAGCGTCTGTCAAACCGGTTAAAAAGAAAAATCCGCGTATTCTTGTGGTCACGCCGGAAATAACATATCTGCCGGAAGGTATGGGAAATATGGCAAACCACCTGAAAGCCAAAGCCGGTGGTCTGGCTGATGTATCGGCATCGCTGGTTTCGGCTCTTTACCGTCAGGGAGCAGATGTTCACGTGGCGCTTCCGGATTACCGTCAGCTTTTTAAAATATCGGTCAATCACCTGGTCAGCAAAGAATTGCGTATGTATTTAGCCGGCTTGACCGACAACCGTGTACATCTGGCGGAAGACCGCATATTCTATTACCGTGACCGTGTGTATTCCAGTTACAATGCAGAAAGTATGCTTGTGGCGCTGGCATTTCAGCGCGAAGTAATCAACAATATCATACCTAAAGTCAACCCCGATCTTATACACTGCAATGACTGGATGACCGGGCTTATACCGGGTATGGCACGCCGTTTGGGCATACCGTGCCTTTTTACCGTACACAATATACACACGCAAAAGACCACACTTGAACAGATCGAAGACCGCGGAATCGATGCGGCAAGTTTCTGGCGCGAACTCTACTACGACCGGATTCCGCAGAATTATGAGGAAACCCGCTCCACAAATCAGGTGGATTTAATGGCAAGCGGTATCTTCAGCGCACACTTTATCAACACGGTAAGCCCCACATTTCTTGAAGAAGTTGTTCAGGGGTGGTTCGACTTTATACCGCCGGCCGTGCGCGGAGAAATCCGCAGCAAATATCACGCCGGATGTGCCTCCGGGATTCTGAATGCTCCTGATGAGAATCAAACTCCGGACAAAGACCCCGCCCTGCCGGAGAAATATAACTCCGGCAATCACCGGCAGGTCAAACGCCGCTTGAAAACGCTTTTCCAGCGCAAAGTCGGACTGCTGGAAAATGCCGATGCACCGCTCTTTTTCTGGCCGTCGCGGCTGGATCCGGCCCAGAAAGGCTGTCAATTGCTTGCAGAAATACTTTTTGACACCATTGCCCGTTACAGCAGCAGCAATCTGCAGATCGCCATTGTGGCAAACGGTTCATTTTTTGAAGTCTTTGATCGTATCCGCAATATCCACAATATTTCCGGCCATCTGGCAGTGGTGCCTTTTGACAATGATCTGTCACAGCTTGGTTACGGCGCCAGTGATTTTATGCTTATGCCCAGTTTATTCGAGCCGTGCGGACTGCCGCAGATGATCGCGCCCAAGTATGGAAGTCTGCCGGTGGCACACAACACCGGCGGCTTGCACGATACAGTGGATATGCTGGATGTGAATCTGCACCGCGGTAACGGGTTTATTTTCAATGACTACGATTCGCGCGCACTGGCTTGGGCGATTGACCGGGCAATGGATTTTTATATGCTGCCGGCAGATATCCGCGAACGGGAAATCGCACGGATAATGCAAGAAGCACAACGGCGTTTCAACCACGATGTAACCGCGCAATCGTATATACGCATTTACGAAGAAATGCTCCAATGCCCGCTGGTGATCGATCGGAATTAAGTTCTATGCAGATTTTTCAGGGCAAGCCATTGACCGTAGAGCCGTTCGGCAGCGACCCGGCTCTGGCGTACTGGCAGGATGTGCTGCAGCGGCGCAGAAACAAATACCTTGCGGCATTGAAAATACATTCACAAACGCCGCAAGGAGAAATGCCTTTTGAAAAAGCCGCCGGACGCGCACACGAATTTTTCGGTCTGCATCGGCAGAATGACGGCAGTTGGGTGTTCCGCGAATGGGCACCGGCGGCACAAAAGATTTTTCTGGCCGGGGATTTTTCCAACTTTGAAAACAAACTGCAATTTGAGCTGCAATTGACCGATCCAGCACGCGGCATCTGGGAAATAACCCTGCCGGCAGAAACACTCCGGCACGGAATGAATTATCAGCTGAATATAATTTTTACTGACGGCAGCTGCAATAAACGGCTGCCGGCTTATGCGCGTTACATTGTACAGGATCCGGTGAGCGGTATTTTTACAGCGCAAGTTTATGATCCGCCCGCAAGATATCAGTTCCGCTATGCCTCCCCTGCCCGCCCGCCGGAGGAAATCATTTACGAAGCACATATCGGTATGGCACAATGCGAAGGCAAAGTAGGCACTTTTAATGAATTTGCCGATAACGTATTGCCGCGCATAGCTGCCGGCAATTACAATACCATACAGCTTATGGCAGTAATGAGTCACCCGTATTACGGAAGTTTCGGGTATCACGTGGCAAATTTTTTCTCCATATCCAGCCGTTTCGGCTCGATCGATGACTTCAAAAAACTTATCGACCGCGCACACGCTTTGGGGTTGCGGGTGATTATGGATGTGGTACATTCCCACGCAGTCCGCAATGAAATCGAAGGGTTGGCCCGCTTTGACGGTACCCGCGAACAGTATTTCCACAGCGGCAGCCGCGGTGAACATCCGGCGTGGGATTCGCTCTGTTTTGATTACGGTAAAGCGGAAGTGCGGATTTTTCTGCTTTCCAATCTGCGGTTTTATCTGGAAGAATACAACCTTGACGGGTTCCGTTTTGACGGTGTAACCAGTATGCTTTATAAGCATCACGGTCTGGGGAAGGTATTCACCGGTTACAGTGATTATTTTTCTGAAGAAGTGGATGAAGATGCCTGTACCTATTTAACACTTGCCAATCAGCTTGTTCACGCCATCAAACCGGAAGCAGTTACCATAGCCGAAGACGTCAGCGGTATGCCCGGACTTGCCGTTCCCGTATCAGAGGGCGGAAACGGATTTGACCTGCGGCTGGCTATGGGAGTGACAGATTACTGGTTCAAACTTTTTGATCAGCCGGATGATGCCTGGGATATGGAGCAATTGTTTTACGAATTGACCAACCGCCGCCGCGATGAACGCAGTATCAGTTATCTGGAATGCCACGATCAGGCGATCGTCGGCGGGCAGAGTGCGATTTTCCGGCTGGCGGGCAGTGATATTTATACAAAAATGCGTATTTTTGATACTAATGATAAAATCACCCGTGCCGTTGCAATTCATAAACTTGCCCGTTTGCTGACAGCCAGTTGCAGCTGTTCAGGATATTTGAATTTTATGGGCAATGAATTCGCGCATCCGGAGTGGATAGATTTCCCGCGTGAAGGCAACAATTGGAGTTATCACTATGCACGGCGACAGTGGAATCTTGCTGATGACCCGCAATTATTTTACAATGTACTGAACAATTTTGACCGGGCAATGCTGGCGTTATTGCAAAAGCACAATATCTGGCAATATGATATACGCAAATTAAAAATCAGCAACAACGACAAAGTTATCGCTTTTGAGCGCGGCAATCTGTGGATGTTTTTCAACTTCAATGCCCGAAAATCCTACCCGGATTACGGAGTGGAGGTTCTTCCGGGAAAATACCGGCTGCTTTTTGACAGCGATTCAGAGCGTTTCGGCGGATTCAACCGCGTGGAACCCGATCAATATTATTTTACGATTCCGGAACAGGATGCCAATATACTGAAGCACGAAGTTAAACTCTATCTGCCAAGCCGCACTGCACTTATTCTGCAAAAAATTGATTAGCAGCAACTGTTTATCATATATTAAGCACATAAATAAGCATCCAGCCGCCGGCAAGCCAGCTTATAACCATAACAGTCAAACCGGCAATACGGAAATTGCGCTGTTTTCGTAATTCAAGCACTGTGGTCGTATGATAAAATATATCATAATTTATATCGGCAAAAAAGCGCAATGCTCCGTATGCCAGATTATCAAGTTTCTGATCCACCATCTGAACTGCGATTTCTTCAGTAAAAAAAAGCGACAGTGCCGTCATACCGAACCACAGCCAGCTTACCATAGTGGTAATATACAGCCAATGCAATGTCTGGCTGCTGTTTTGCAAAAATACCATACTGTCAGTTATAATCATCAGATAAAATATAACCATCACCGCATAATAAAGGTAAGATATATTCTTTTCCGGTAAATTGTGGCGCTGCTGAAATTTTTTCCAATACACGGGCAATCTCAAATACCCCACCCATACCCAGAATGCATTTATATACGGTATTGTCATAAGTCCGCCGTACATAATGGTCCACCATATAGAGCGGTCAGCCAGCAATGTTCGCCACATACGGCACAGCCACCAGCCAACTCCGAGATTGGAAAGAAAAAACCCCAACATAAAAAGTGGATAATTATTGTTGCTGTACAATATGATAAAACTCATTGTTGCAGCTGTAAATAACGGCAAACACAACAGCCACATAAAATATATAACCGGCGAAAACTGCCAACTCCACTGCTTTACCGCCGTAGTCAGCATTGCTGATGCTTCACTTGCCCCCAGCGGCATCATACATCCGTCATCATCGACAGATACAAGCGTCTGGGCATCGATCAAGCCGGCAGAAAGATACCTGATCAATCTGCGTCTGGTCAACGGCCCGCTGCGCTCCATTCCGCTGCGCCAATAATATAATTTTTTCTTTTTTCCCGGTTTAGTCATAACTGCGCTCAAAAGCGTACTTCTCTGGAAAACTTATGTATCACTCCGCCGGAGGCATAGATCTTTAAGGTAAGCGTATAAATACCGGCTTTTTCATTATTGCTGCGGATAGGATTGATCACTGCAATTTCCGGAAGCTCCACAGCATTTTTGCCGGGTTCCACCGACAGCCGGAACGATTCAATCATTTCTATATTATCCAATTCCAATGATGCCATATAAAGCACTTTTACCGGAGTAACAGTGTTCAATGTGCCGCGGATAACATAGCGCGCTCCGGAATCGGATTCTGACAGAAAAGTTTCTGCAGTCAAAGAGGTTATCTCTAAATAATCGCCGATCTTATTCATCGTTTTTTCTCCGCCTGACGGAGCCCTTCATAAATACCAAGCGCCACTGAATTGGCTAAATTCAGACTGCGATTGAAACTGCCGGGCATCGGTATTGTACAGAGCTGTTCGCTGTAACGGCTGTAAAATTCTTCGGGCAGCCCGCTTGACTCACTGCCGTAAACCAAATATAAATTATCAGGATAATCTATATCCCAGTAGGAGCGTTCACCTTTGGTGGAAAAAAACACCATTTCAGCACCCGGATTACGGGCAAGAAAATCATCCCAATTTTCGTATTCCGTTACATCCAGGTGCCCCCAGTAATCCATTCCGGCGCGACGCAAATGCTTATCATCCAGAATAAAACCATAAGGTTTGATCAGATGCAGACGGCAATCTGTTGATACACAGATGCGCCCGATATTGCCGGTGTTCTGCGGAATTTCCGGAGCCACCAGTACAATGTTGAATTTAACACCCACCAGCCAACTCTCCTGCCCGGTATGAACTGCGGACCAGCGGCGCGCTTGCCACCTGATCAAAACCTAATTTTTTTGCGTATTCAGCCCATTCAGCAAATTTTTCGGGTGTAACATATCTCTGCAGCGGCCAATGTGTATCCGACGGGGGCAGATATTGACCTATCGTAACGATATTCACTCCGGCAGCACGCAGATCACGCAGCGTCTGTTCAACTTCCTCATCGGTTTCACCCAAACCGACCATCAATCCGGATTTGACCGGAATCTTCCCCGCAGCAAGTTCGCTGGCAATGGTCAATACTTCCAGAGTTCTGCGGTAAGTAGCCACCGATCTTATATCCGCCGAAAGCCGTTCCACAGTTTCAATATTGTGATTGAACACTGTAGGTTCGGCATCCAGAACTATTTTGATATGCTCACGGCACGCGTGCAAATCGGAAGTAAGCACTTCAACTTTGACTCCGGGAATACGCGCCTTCAGCGCCTTGATCGTAGCGGCAAAATGGCTGGCTCCGCCATCAGGCAAATCATCGCGGGTAACACAAGTTACAACCACAAATTTCAATCCCAATTCGGCAGAGGCTTCCGCCACCCGTTCCGGTTCGCCCGGATCCAGCGGTTCCGGTTTGCCGTGAGGTACTGCACAGAATTTACAATTCCGTGTACAGCAATTACCCATTATAAGGTATGTGGCAGTTGAGTGATGAAAGCATTCACAAAGATTCGGACAATGTGCACTGGCACAAACCGTATGCAATTTCAGGCGCGACATAAGTGCGCGGACTTTTTCACGCTCATCCCCCGGCTGGACGCGTATCCGCAGCCAATCCGGGCGTTCCAATTTGACCCGAGGCAATTCCAACTGGCTCATATCAATTCACGCAATCGCTCAATACAACGCTTACATTGCTGCCGCCGAAGGCAAAACTATTACTTAATATGTGTTTTATATTCACATTATAGCGGGTTGTACGCACCAGGTCAGCCCAGGCAAATTCCGGTTCCGGATTATCAAGGTTGATTGAAGGCGATATAAATTTATGTTCCATCATCAACGACGAAAAGATCAATTCCACCGCTCCGGTAGCCCCGATCATATGACCGGTCTGCGACTTGGTACTGTTGACAGCTGTATTGCTGCCGAACACCGCCTTGATGGCATCCATTTCCACCGGGTCGCCGACTTTGGTGGCTGTCCCGTGAGTATTGACGTAAGCAATATCTTCCGGCTTGAGGCCGGCGCGCATTACAGCTTCACGCATTACAGCTTCGCTGGCGGCGGCATCAGGAATAACCATATCGCACGCATTACTGTTGCTGGCATATCCGCTTACGCACGCTATCGGACTGACATTGCGCCGTTTCATACTTTCCTCGGATTCCATCACCACAAAACCGGCACCTTCAGCCATTACAAATCCATCGCGGTCAACATCAAACGGGCGGCTGGCTTTAGCCGGATCACCGTTATAATTGCGCGACAGTGCACGCGCCGCTGTAAATCCCAGAGCCTGAACCCAATCCAGATTTTCAGAACCGCCGGCAACCACAATATCGTACATACCGCTTTCGATCAGGCGCGCACCTTGCATAATGGCAATCGCCCCGCTGGAACACGCTGCACTTATATCGTAACTTTCGCCATTGAATCCATAGTGCAGCGAAAGATTCGCCACGGTCGATGAGGGCATCACCCGCGGTACCGACACCGGAGAAACTTCACGCAATTTGCCCGTCTGACAATAGGCCATAGTCATATTGTGGATCAAGGTAAAATAACTGCCGGCCACACCGCCGATCAATGCTATACGCATTTTCGGAACTTCTTCTTCCGGGATCTTTGCTTCCGCAAGAGCTTCACCCACAGCTTCAAGCGCAAACAGCGCATTGGGCTGGCAAAAACGCAGTTGCTTGCGGTCATATTTGGATGCATCAGGCAAAACCTGTACCATACCGCCAACCTGGGATTCCAGATTATGCTCAATAAATTCCGGAACGGCACAAACACCGCTCACTCCACTCTGCAATGCTGCTACATTGGCTTTTTGACCGATACCCAATGGCGATACCAGTCCCCGACCTGTGATGTATGCTCGCTTCATCATCTCTCTCGATGTCTTTGATATTTTTTCCTGATTCCGGCAAACTCCGCCGGAATACATTCTTATTTATACATATAGAGTATTCTTGCAAAAATACCACTTTTACAAGAACTTTTTTTTAATTTTTATTCTCTTTTTCAGCCGGCGCGCGGTCATTTGTAGTGTAACGCACATTAACAAATTCCATTCGCGACGGATAAAATTCCAAATCAACGTAACCGGTTTCACCGTTACGGTTCTTTTCCACAATTAATTTTGCTTCCACCGATTGACCGGGGGGCAGATTCTTGGCCTGATCGCGGTCGCGGTGCAGAAACACCACCACGTCAGCATCCTGTTCAATTGAGCCTGATTCACGCAAATGGCTCAATTTGGGCAATGTCGATGCCGTGCCTTTTTCAACTTCGCGGTTCAACTGCGCCAGCACCATAACCGGTATCTGAAGCTCTTTTGCCAGCGATTTTATGCCGCTGGAGATTTCCGAAACTTCACGCTGGCGGCTCTCTTCGTGACCGGACCCCTGCATCAGCTGCAGGTAGTCGATCACGATCAAATCTATATTGTGCTGTATCTTCATCCGGCGCGCCTTGGCTCGCAATTCGGCAATAGTCAAGCCGCCGGTCGGATCTATAAATAAAGGCGCATTACGCAGATTGCTTACTGCATTGGTCAGGCGCGCCATATCTTTCTGATTACTGAAATTACCGTCACGGAACTGCCGTTCAGACACATCCGCTTCAGTACATATCAAGCGTGTGGAGATCTGTTCATCGGTCATTTCCAGACTGAAAAGCACCGTTGTACGGGGCCTGTTGTTCATAACAATATTGCGGATAATATTCAGCGCCAGCGCTGTTTTACCGATCGAAGGACGGGCGGCAACCACAAACATTTCACCGCGTTTCAAGCCGCCGGTCATCTTATCCAGATCCGGAAACCCTGTTAATATTCCGGGTTCCTCTTTTTTATTGATGATACGTTCAATGTGTTTGAACGCTGCAAGCACACTATCCTTGAATGGAACTATTGAGGTGCCGTCCGAATCACCACGGACTTTGTAAATGTCATTTTCAATCTCATTTACCAGAGCTGCAGCATCTTTTTCCGCATCGTAGCATTTGCGGACAGCGTCGCTGCAGACGTTGATCATCTTGCGCAAAGTTGCATAATCACGCAGCAATGTACACCAATTATCGAAATTAGCTGTCGTGGCGATTGCATTTTCCAGCTCAACCAGCGCAGGCAGACCGCCGCACGCTTCAAGTTTGTTCTGTTTCTGCAACTCTGCAGACAATGACAATACATCAATTCCCGATGCACTGGCATTGTATAAATGCATATAGGCTGCGAATATTTCCCGATGCACCTGCGAGTAAAACGCTCCAGGGGCACCGAGTAATTCAACAGCCTTGCTTCCGCAGTAAGCGGGATCGCGCAGCATTGCAGACAATACTGCGCGTTCTATTTCAAGATCGTGCGGGGACGGGCGTTCCGCTACCGGCGAGGCGGCACGCGGCCGCCCTTCCCGTCCCTCCCTTCCGGCGTTGTTATAACGCGGAGTGGATGTTTCGTCACTCATCTTTACTGATCCCGTAACTCACACGCGATTACGCACGCACCACGTTGACTTTGACCGCAGCGGTAACTTCGTGGTGAAGTTTGACCGACACAGTATATTCGCCGATCGCCTTGATCGGGCTTTCAACAGTTACGCGGGTATGCTCAATGCTGAAACCGGCCTTGGCCAGAGCATCAGCAATGTTGCGGGCAGTAACCGAACCGAAAAGCTGGTTGTCATCACTGGCCTGCATTGCAATTTCAACAGCAGTTTCCATAAGTTTGGCAGCAGTAGCCTGCGCTGCAACCAGTTCGTCACGACGCTTGGCTTCGATCTTTTCCCTGTTGGCAGCCAGCACACGCAGGATGCCGGGGGTGGCTTTGGCAGCCAGCCCCTGCGGGATCAGATAGTTACGGGCATAGCCGGGAGCCACAGTGACTTCGCTGCCGGCAAGACCCAGATTTTCCACATCCTGCAAGAGGATCAGCTTAACATTGTTCGCCATAATTCATTTCTCCTTGCAGTTTCAATCAGAATACCAGTGCCGCAATACGGGCACGTTTGATAGCGGTTGCCAGCATCTTCTGGTGATCCAGACAGGTACCGGTAATACGGCGGGGCAGAATCTTGCCTTTTTCAGTCTGGAACTTCTTCAGAGTTTCTGCATCTTTGAAATCCAGAAAGTTGATCTTGGCTTCGCAAAAGCGGCAAACTTTCGGTTTGGCCGGCTGACGCCGACGGGAACTCTTCTTCAACATCGTGTAACCTCTCAAATTTATCGTTAATTTTTACTTTTTTGGTATATCTCTATTTCTGAATTTATCAAAACGGTATATCATCTTCACCCGCATCCGGGTTGAACGCTTCCTGCGGCATCGGCGGCATTCCGCCCGCTGCCGGAGCATTCTGATACGACTGCTGGGGACGGTTGTTGTAAGTCTGATTCACCGGAGCATTGCCGCCGTTGCGGTAATTGCCGCCCTGAACCGGAGCTCCACTGCCTTCCGCACCTTCGCGGCGGGCACCGACAAACTGTACAGTGTCGGCTACCACCCGCAGACGGCTGCTGCGGCGGCCGGTGGCCTTATCTTCCCACTGATCGTACTGCAAACGGCCTTCGATCAAAGCCTGTGAACCTTTGTTAAGGTAACGCTGGCAGAGTTCGCCGGTCTTGCCCCAGACGACAATATCCACAAAACACACTTCTTCGCGGGTTTGATTGTTGGAAGTAAATGTGCGGTTGATCGCAATACCGAATTCGCACACCGCGGCACCGCCGGGGGTATAGCGCAATTCCGGTTCGCGCGTCAGATTACCCATCAAAAACACTTTATTCAAAGGCATTTTTCAAATTCCTTGTTTACGCTTTTACCGTTAGAGAATCCCGTCATACATCAGATGGCATCTTCAGCGATCGGAGTCTGGAAGCAGGTGACTGCATTTTCCGGACGTTCATCGATCACGGTCAGAATACGCAGAACGCGTTCATCCAGAGCGTAATGTTCTTTGATCTGATTGACTTTTTCTTCAGCCAATTCAAAGTGAAAATCCCAGTAGATACCGGCCTTGCGCTTCTTGATTTCATAGCTGAACTGCAGACGGCCCATTGCGTCTGCCGCGGTGATCTTGCCGCCCCAACCTTCGATCAGGCTGCAAAATTCTTTGCTCAATGCATTTCCTTCGTCCTCGACCTTGCGAACGTCGAGAATAAACAGCGACTCATACTTTTTCAAAATAAGACCTCCTGAAAAGTTTTTGACTTTCAATCTTTTAATTCATCTTTTATTGTTTCAGGCTCTTCACTTGCGGCATAACTCCACGAATTATACTCATTCATCGCTTTGTTTGCGCCGCAGCGCAGCATCATTTCCAAGGCTTTGCAACCGGTTTCCAGCACCGCTTCGACCGCCTTTGACTCTTCCGCATTGAACCGCGAAAGCACGTGGTCGATCGTTTCTCTGCCGTGACCGATCCCCAGACGCAGCCGGGCAAACTTGCTGCAGTTATCCAACTCGGCAATGATCGAATCTATCCCGTGGTGACCGCCGGAGGAGCCGTTGGAGCGTATCCGGAGTCTGCCGACTTCAAGATCCATATCATCGTAAGCAACTATAACTTCCGCCGGATCGATCTTTTCCTGCCGCATCAATTTTGCAACTGCCGTGCCGCTGTTGTTCATAAACGTCTGCGGCTGCTGCAGTATCAATTTACTGCCGGCAAAACTGCCGATATAACAGTAACTGTTGCAAATATGAACTCTTTCCCAGCGGTCGGGACGGTGCGTTGCCAGAAACTTATCCACAAGCATAAAGCCCATATTGTGGCGCGTTTCAGCGTATTCACTGCCGGGATTCCCCAGACCAACCACCAGTTTGTAAGCCATAAAAAGTTACACCCGAAAACAACAGAAACTCTTGTTTACGCCCGGCAGAAATCCAAATGCAGGATCTGACTCTTCATATAGTTGATCTGCATTTCCATTACCTTGGCGGCGATCTTCTGACCATCCAGCACCAGCACGACTTCTTCGCCGCGGCTGAGTTTGGCGCTGTCAAGTTCACCAACCGATGCATAAAGCATCACATTTTCAGTACCCTTGCCGTACAACACCGCCGGAACCTGACCGTTCTTGCGGGCGCGACCCATCGCACCTTTGCCGGTTTCTGTTCTGGTGTTGACCATGATTTCCTTGCTCATTGATCTACTTTCCTTTTTTTTGTTCCGGATCAGCGGAATCACCGCGAGATCCTTATGTTTAAACCTTTGTTATGGGTTGCTTTCAATAATTACAGTTTGACTTCATCAAACAGACACGATACCGACTTGCCTTCGTGGATACGCATAATTGCCTCACCCAGCAGCGGCGCAATCGACACAACCTTGATCTTGCCGTTGAGGTCATCTGTCTGCGGCACAGCGTCGGTAGTAAACAACTGTTTGATAGTAGTATTTTCCTGCAGAGTCTTTTTACCTTTTTCGTTCAGCAGGCAGTGCGACACCGCCGCATAAACTTCTTTGGCACCCGCTTTGTGCAGCAGATCAGCCGCGGCACAGAGCGTACCGGCGGTACTGGTCAGGTCATCAGTTACCACGCAGATCTTATCTTTCACATCACCGACCAGGTGACTGCTGGCAACCGCGCTGCCGGAAAGACGGCGCTTGGCAACCACAGCAAAACCGCCGTGCAGCATATCGCAGTAATACATAGCCATCTTGGCGCTGCCGGAGTCGGGCGAAACCACCACCGGATCCGCTCCCAGCACCTTGCGCAGTTCAGGGACCAGTACCGGACGGGCATAGAGGTGATCCACAGGAATATCAAAGAAGCCCTGGATCTGCTGTGCGTGCAAATCCATAGAAATAATGCGATCCACCCCGGCAGCAACCAGCAGATTGGCAACCAGCTTACTGGTGATCGGAACGCGGGGACGATCCTTGCGGTCCTGACGGGCATAACCATAATAAGGCAGCACCGCAGTGATGCGTGCTGCAGAAGCGCGGCGCGCAGCATCGATCATAATCAGCAGTTCCATCAGATTTTCATTAACTGGCTGACAGGTCGGCTGAATCAAAAACACATCCGAACGACGGACATTTTCTTCAAACTGAACCCAGGTTTCACCATCCGGAAAACGTTCCAGATGAACCCGTCCGAGCGGAAGCCCCAGGTAATCTGCAATGTCGTGCGAAAGTTGCGGGTGAGAACTGCCGCTGTAAACTCGAATGTTTTTTGCCGTATCCATTTTAGATCGTCACTCTTTTTTTTGAAGGCTCCGCTCACGCCCGCGGCTCTGTGACGATTCATCAATCGCGCCTTTGTTCTTTGAAAAAAAGAACTCATCTGACCGTTGCAACCAGACTTTCAGCACAACTGCTGCACCTCACGGAACCCGTTGGCTGCGGCACCATTGCCGCACCACGGCAATCCGGAAAACCGGATTGAGGGCGATTACGACACCTCAAGTTGTATCGTATCAATTGCTTATAATATAGCACAGAAAAATTTTTTTGCAAATTTTTTATACATAAAACAAAGTCCGGCAGAGCATTTCTGCCGGACTTTGCAAACCGTTCATCATTCCAACCTGCCGAAACAGATCAGAAAAGAATATTTTTTACCGCTTACCGTAAGATATCACGTGGTGTTTTGCCGGAGGTGCCCAGGATTGTTTACTGGACACATAAGTAGTTTTATATTCAATAATATTACCGGCAACTGCCACTGCGTGGGTAACTCCGTTATGACGGCTGCCATCGCTGTGATGCGGACTGTAATAACTGCCGCTCCACGCACAGTTGGCACGGGTGTTTACCACCGGTTTATCTGCTGCTGCCGTAACCTCACCACCGGCATTGTTATCGTTGATAAGATAAGCATCTTCCAGACTTTGCGCATACTGTTTACCGGCAGTTGCCATTGCCTGCGCCGTGCCGTTACGGGTATGATATTGCGGATAATCTTCAACTTTCTTGGCATACGCAGAACAAATCGCATAAGATGCATTACTCCCCATACTGTATATACTTCCGTTGTTAAACGGTGCATCTTTCATTGCCGGACATCTCCCCACCTGACCGGCATTTTGCAAAAAGAACACATCACTGGACATTTTATTTTCCGGAATTTCCACTCCGAGATAAGGACACATCATATTGTACCACCAGGACAAGCGTCCTGCGCTGTCAGCATACTGATTCTGCTTTTCATAAAAACCGGTGTGCGGCGGAATAATGTAGTCCACATTATCATCCGAATACTGGTTGGCTGCCAATCCGAGCTGTTTAAGGTTGGCTTTACAGGTTGCTCCCATAGCAGTGTTGCGTGCCGCCGAAAGTGCGGGCAGCAGCATTGCCGCCAGAATTGCAATAATTGCGATAACGACGAGGAGTTCAATCAAGGTGAAGGAGTACTCCTTCACCCGCTTGCAAGCGGATTTTTTCATAATTATAACCTTTCAAAAAAAATATTGCACTCTTATTGCATTATAATTATACAATAAATTTACTCCTTTGTCAAGGGCAATAACAAAAAAAAATCAATTTTTATCAACACAATAACTTTCCGGCAGAAAAAAGATCAAATTCAATTCTGACATTGCAATGCCTGTAAATCACTCTGATCACTATTGAATCTGCACAAAAAAAAGGCCGTCCAACCGGGAGTTGTCCAGCCTTTTAATTTATCTGTTCCCGACACGGGCGGGTAAATAAAAGCTACGAAAGTAATTTTTGTGCCAGAAAAAGTTTTGAAAAAAAGAACAGAGCCAATGTATAAAACATTAACTTCAGGGCACCCGGTTTTCATACGGCACAAACCAGCCGCTGTTGCCGTACTTTGTCGGCGGCATCATCAGCACATTGCCAACCAGCGAAACCGCCTGCACCTGACCGTGACGCCCACCGTTATCAGCACGACTGCGGAAGTTAATCCAGTTATTCCCCCTGGAACCGCCGTTAAGATCAGCCTCTGCTACATCGTAGTTATTATCACCAACATAAGCCACATCCTCCAGAGATTTGGCATAACTGCTGCTGCCGGTTGCAAGACGCAACTCCACCCCCCGCCGGGTCATAAGCGTGGGGTGCTCATTACAGCACAAGTCGTGATTTATTGCATAGCTGATACCATTGTGCGCATCTTTCTGCACGTTTGATGCGGGGCAGATTATGATGCCTTTTTCGGACATATTCAATTTTCCCCAATCCGTAGTATAGGCACGACTGGTAACCGTGCTCAAATCATAACCGAGCACATCCAACACAGTGTACATCCACTGTGCGCCGGAACCATTTTGCGGGCTATTAGCCCCATTACCGTAACAGGTTCTGGCAGGCAGATTGTAATCATTGTTGCTGTCAGCATACAAATTAACTGCAAGACCGATATTTTTCAAGTTTCCCTGACAACTGGCAGCTTTTGCACGATTACGGGCAGCAGAAAGCGCCGGGAGCAGCATTGCCGCCAGAATTGCAATTATAGCGATAACGACGAGGAGTTCAATCAGGGTGAAGGTTAACACCTTCACCCGCTTGCAAGCGGATTTTTCCATACTTATAACCTTTCAAAAAAAATATTGCACTGTTATTACAATATAATTATACAATAATTTCCCCCCTTTGTCAAGGGCATCAACCGAAAAAAACTTATTTTTTTCAGATTTTTCAGATGGGGTTTTATTTACAGGCGTTTTGCAATCTATAATATTATCTGCCAACGCCTTATAACAACCTTACAACTGTTCCAATGCCTGGGCAAAATCAGCCTTGATATCTTCAATATCTTCAATACCAACCGATACACGCACCAGCTCCGGCTTTACTCCTGCCGCCGCCAGCTGTTCATCGGTCAGCTGACGGTGCGTCATACTTGCCGGATGCAGCACGCAGGTACGCACATCAGCAACGTGAACGACCAGCGCCGCCAATTTAAGCGAATCAAGCACCTTTGCCGCCGCCTCTTTGCCGCCCTTGACCCCGAAACTCAAAACTCCGGAGCCGCCGCGCAGATATTTTTTTGCCATTTCATACTGCGAATCCCCGGGCAGCATCGGATAGCTTACCCAATCGACTTTGGGGTGATTCTGCAGAAATTCCGCCAGCGCCAAAGCATTACTGCTGTGCTTTTCCATACGCAGTGCCAGCGTTTCCATACCCAGATTGGTCAGCCACGCATTCATCGGAGCTTGAATACAGCCCAGATCGCGCACCAGCTGTACGCGCATTTTCACAGAATACGGCGCCGCCGGAAACGCTTCAGTATAAACCAAACCGTGATAACTCGGATCCGGCTCGCTCAATTCCGGATACTTGCCGTTTGCCCAATTATAGTTGCCGCCTTCGACCACCACCCCGCCGACACTGGTGGCGTGTCCGTCAAGATATTTGGTAGTCGAGTGCGTAACAATATTGGCACCGTGTTCAAAAGGATTGCACAGCACCGGAGTCGGGAAGGTATTATCCACAATAAACGGCAGATCAAAACGCTTTGCAACGCCGGCAAATTTTTCAAAATCGATCACAGTCAGCGCCGGATTGGCGATTGTTTCCGCAAAAATCGCGCGGGTGTTCGGACGCACTGCAGCGACGATTTCCGCTTCAGAGGCATCGGCATCGACCATCGTTACATTTATGCCCATCTTGGGGAGCGTAACCGCAAAAAGGTTCACCGTCCCGCCATAAAGCGCCGCCGAAGCTACCACGTGATCGCCGGATTTGGCAATATTGAGGATCGCCAGCGTGTTGGCAGTCTGCCCCGAACTCAACGCAACCGCCGCCACGCCGCCTTCCAATGCAGCGATCTTCTTTTCCATAACATCTACTGTGGGATTGGCAAGCCGGCTGTAGAAAAAACCTTCACGCTTGAGGTCAAACAAATCAGCCACGCTCTGCGTGGTATCATAGCGGTAAGTAGTACTCTGAACGATCGGCGCAACCCGCGGTTCACCATCTTTGGCTTCATAACCGCCCTGCACTGCCAAGGTGGCGGCTTTCCAATTTTTATTCATAAAAATATCTCCTTATATTTAACTAAAAAAGCCGGAAAAAAAATCCGGCTTCACAAATCATTCTCTGTTTTATTCGTTACCGGCAAGCACATCAAGCTCGTGCAGCATCACCCCGGTACCTTTTGCCACCGCCAGCAGCGGATCATCCGCCACCGATACCGGCAAGCCGGTTTCCTGCATCAGCAGCCGATCCATACCGGCGATCAAAGCCCCGCCTCCTGCAAGCATAATGCCGCGATCGATCAGGTCAGCCGCAAGTTCCGGAGGACAGCCGTCCAGCGTAGCCAGCACAGTTTCGGTAATCGAAGCGATCGGTTCCTGCAGCGCATTGCGTATTTCGTGAGCGGAAATCCGCACTGTTTTCGGCAGACCGTGGAACAGATCCAACCCCTTTACATCCATTTCCAGCTCATCGCGCAGCTGAAAAGCACTGCCGATTTCAATTTTTATACGTTCTGCGGTGCGGTCCCCGATGATCAGGTTATGGATCTTTTTCATATGGTCAACAATGGCGTTATCAAAATCATCACCGCCGACACGCACGCTTTTGGCTCCGACAATACCGTCCAGCGAAATAATAGCCACTTCAGTAGTGCCTCCGCCAATATCCACAATCATATTACCGCAGGGATCATCCACCGGCAGACCGACACCAACTGCAGCCGCCATCGGCTCTTCAACAATATACACCATACCGGCACCGGCGCGTTTGGCAGAATCTTTTACGGCGCGGTTTTCCACTTCCGTAATGCCCGACGGCACTGCAATCATCACCCGCGGATTCAAAAGACGCTGGCGCCACGGCACAAACTGACGCGCCTTGCCGATAAAACAGCGCAACATCTCTTCGGTAACTTCAAAGTCAGCGATCACCCCGTCTTTCATCGGCCGCACTGCGCGGATATTTGCGGGGGTACGCCCGATCATACGTTTTGCGGCACTGCCGACTTCAAGAACTTCTTTGGTGTGTTCATTGATCGCCACCACCGACGGCTCATTCAGCACGATTCCGCGATCACGGACAAAGACCAGACAGTTGGCAGTTCCCAGGTCGATACCGATATCGGCCTGAAAAAATTTTGACAGATGAGAATTAAACATAAACCGAACAACTCCGTATCTTTTGATTTTTTACATTGCAAATATTCAACATAATGTATATCTGATTATCAATAAAAACAATATTATAATAGTGTTTTTTTGCAAAAATCTTTATCTTTTTTCAAAAAATCCGCTATTTTATCTGCAAAAACACTTTTTCAGCGCATTTTACAACCTGTTATTCTTTACCGGAATCGCCGTTTTACCCGGCATCAACTCAAGCCCCGTACTTTTTACCGGAACCACCGGCTTGACCGGGCGTTGGGGTATCGGCGTCAACGGGTAATATTGTGTTTTTTCCGGCGGCCCCGGTTTAACAGCAGGCTTCTGCGGTTTTTCCACCGGCTTCTGCGGCTTATGCGGTTTACCGTGCGGCGGCTTGAACCCCGGCTTATGCGGTCTGCGCCCGGGTCGGTCGATATAGCGGTAAATCACCCACGGCCGATCATCGTCATCATTATCATAACAGTTGTTATTTATCACCACCGGAGCCGCATTTCCAGCGGGAGCTGCCGGAACTGCAGCATTGACATACGGCACACCGTAATTTGCCGCAAAAAGCGTATTATCCCCTGCCCCGGCACTCAAAAAGTCAGCAGCAGCCTTACCGGCACTGCTTTCCGAAGCCGCCCAGACCGGAACCGTACCATATTTAGCAGTTTTAGCAAAAGCACCGGAATTGAATATCTTTATTTTAAAGAACGGATACACCGCTTTGAATTTGCTTAAATAGAGATACTCCCCGCTGCGTAAAGTTGCGCCGGCGGCAGTACCTACTACTTTAACAAGCGTACCGTTGCCGTCAACCGAAATAACCTGCAGATCAGTGGATTCAGCAGTTTGCGCTATTTCCATAAGCAGTTGCCGGTACAATATATCAGCAGTCTGCCGCCGCAGAGTATCATCAGCGCCGGCACGCGCCAGATCATACTGCAGTTGAGTCAGCGCGAGAGTGAGTTTTTCCGGCATATTTTTTCCTGCCTTCCAATTTACAGAGCTAACAATTTGCCCCGGAGTCCGGTAGCGGGCCTGAAACTCCTGTGAAAAAGCAGTCAACGGAATCACCGCGACATCCGGCGAACCATCCGGCAGGATATACGCCAGAGTAACGCGGTTATTTTTCACTGATTTGATTTTACAGTTACGGTAAGTTGTACCGTCCGGCAAAGTCAAATCCTCCGCCAATGCCGCCAGCGAGATAAAACAGCATAAAAGAACAATAAACCTCATAAATCCCCACTTTTCTGATAACTTGAGCCAATATACCATAAAATAGACATCATTGCCAATAAAAAAATCTTTATTGAAGAGATTTTATCTGTTTTTTTCATTTTTTATGGTTCACAAAATTGCAAAAACCCTAAATCAGGCTATATTAAATGGCACGTAAGTGTGTGCCCGTAGCTCAGCTGGATAGAGCGTCTGCCTCCGGAGTAGAAGGTCTCGCGTTCGAATCGCGACGGGCATACCATTTTTTTTGCCTTTTTCCGGTGTTTTGAGTTAAAAAGCAAAGCACCGGCTTTTTTTTATCCATTCTTTCGGATTCTATCAAATTTATGCCTTCCCGAACAGGAAATGCCACTTGCCGCTCAATTAAAGCAAAAGCTGGAAGCTGGACAAATATGATTATAGAGATGTTAAAAAGCGAAAATGAAAGACAAAACAAAACTATACAGCCCATCAGCGAGAACCGCAGAAAAAGCAAAATCATCCCTGTAAATACGGGGATCGTCAGACTATACAGCTCAAAAAAATAAAGTCCTCAAGACAACCGGGCAGCGGCGAAAAAAACATCCTGCCAACAGTTATCTGCCGACAGGATGGATTTGTTTTTATGATAATTGGTTTTTATTCAGCAGTTGTGTTCAGCTTCTGTAATGCCTGCTGGCATGCGTCGTCGCCCATGGCTGCACCTTTTTGAAAGCACTCTCTGGCTTTCTCTATTTCTGCTTTGCCGAAAACTCCTTTCTGATACATTTCGCCCATGGTCAGATACCCTGCCGGCAACTCTTGTCCGATCATTATTTCGCACAGCTTTTTGGCGTTTTCCGGTGATTTCTTTACTCCCAAACCTTTGACATAAGCATATACCAAATGCCGCAGGAATGGTTCCAGGTAATCAGCTCCGTCGATAATGCCTTTCATCATAACAGTTACCGCCTGTCGGGGCGTTGCATCAGGAGCCCGCAAAAAGGCTCCCCCCAATATACATTGAGCTTGACCGTTGTTCTGCTTGATTGCTTTGAATAAATATTCTAAAGCTTCATCATAAGTCTTTTTATCTTTGCTGTCTGAAAGCAAACGGTACACTTCCACCGCACTGGGCATAAAACCGGCATCAGCATTTTCCCGGAACAACTTTATGGCGTTTTGCCTGTTGCCCCGCATCTCTTCAGATATAGCGTAAATATGGCGGGCGACTCGATCGCCTTTTTGTATAAGTTCCTTCATCAAGGCATCAGCTTCAGCATCAGTAACGATTCCTCGGAATTCGCCTCTGATAAGCTGCTGCTTGGCATAAAGATTACCCATAGCAGCAGCTTTGCGGAAATACCCGGCAGCAACATTGAGATCACGCTTTAAATTCATTCCCCGCTGGGCACAGATCCCCAGGGCGGTAATGGCGTGGATATTGCCTTGGTCGGCGGCTTCTTTGATCTTTTCCACCGCTCCTGTAAAAAATTCTGCGGGGCGGTTTTCTCTTGCACCTTGCACAATCTTGTTTACTCCGACAGCAAATTTGTATTGCGGAGTATTGGCGTATTGCTGGGAATTTTTGATCATATCGCCCAGCAGATCGCCAGCCTTTTCATCCGCCGCAGCAGCTCCGGCAGCGGTGTATTCCAACGCTAAAAGCGAATACTTTTCTTTCTCGGCGGCAGCAGCTGCACTTTGAGCTTGGAGCCAGTGCATTACCCCCACGCCCCGCAAGCCCCGTGGACAATACCAGTCGGCAACAGATTTATAGAGATCAAATGCTTTCTGCATATTGGCTTGATCGCTGGGGTCGGCAGCATAAAGGGCTGCCATATTGCAAATTGCGTGCCAACCTTCATCTGTTTCAAGTGTGCTTGCAGCTTTGTAATATTTCATAGCCAGAGTTTTATCGGCAGCCGTTGCCTGCGGATTATTGGCAAGGTGAGCTCCGGCGGCGTTATATGCCCTTATGTCGCCTTTTTCGGCGGCGGCAAGTGCATATTTTATGTCATTGGTAAAACAATATGCATACCAGTATGCCTGTTCTTCGCCGCTGTCGGCTGCCAGCAGCATATATTTTTGGGCTGATTCATTATCAAACAAAAACATTTTTTCAATGGCGATTTCAAAAGCTATGGCAGCATACAAAGATTTATCGTCTTTGCCCACAGAATATAACTCTGCCCATTTCAGAGCTTTTTCGGAATCGACTTCCATTTCTTTACCGGAGTTATACAAATTGGCGAGTGCCGAACAATAGTCAACCACACCCCACAAAGCGGCTTTTTCCCAATAGGCGATTTTTTCATTTACCTTGTCGCTCATATTGCCCAACATTCCGGCAGCCATTCCCCGCCAGAATTCGGGCAGAGCTTCGCAGTTGTATTCCTGCAGAAAATACTTTTTGGCTTCGGCAGGATTATTTTCCTGCAAGGCAATAAATCCCAGACTGCCCAGGGCGTACAGCACGCCCTTTTTATGGGCGGCAAGGAAATACTCTCTGGCTTTTTTGAAGTCTTTGGCAACTTCAATACCTTCGTGATAACAAATCCCTATGCCATAGAGTCCCCAGCCATCGGGAGATGCTTCGGCTTTAAGGAAATATTGACGGGCCTTTTTCAAATCTTTTGCCACGCCCTGACCACCATAATAACACATCCCCAAACGGGCAAGGATACGCAGATCGCCGGTATTTTCCAAAGCTGAAAGCAGAAGAAATGCTTCACCGCGGCTTCCGGAATCAAAGAGCTTGATCGCCGCATCAATAGCTTGAACATCTTTTTGAACGACTTTGACATCTTTCCCCGCCGGAGCGGCAAAAACGACACTTCCGGCAAGCAGAGCTGCCGACAAACACCAGATTTTTTTATTCATAGATCAATTATCCCCTTTCGATGGTAATATAAATGCTTCAACTTATTTTGCAATGTCGTTGGTTAATTTTTGCACACTTTTCAGAAAGCTGTTGGCTTTTTTCAGTTTATTTTGCAGCAAAGTTCGCTTTTGAGCGGCTTCGGGCGTTTCGCCTAAATACTCATCGGCTTTATTGGCAAATTTTCCGGAATAAACTCCGGCTTTGTTTGCAACCTTATCTTTTAAAGACGCTTCAACCGGTTCTCCGGAATTTTCTGCGGCGTTTTTGGACGTTGTCTTTAAATTGTCAACAGTTTGTTTGATGGACTTTATCTGACCATTCAAAGCGTGGCGTTTTTGGGCGGCTTCGGGCGTTTCGCTTAAATACTCATCGGCTTTTCCGGTAACTTTTTCCGAATAAATTGCGATCTGATCGGCTTTTTGAGCAATGACAGATTTCGGCTTTTCCGGTTGAGGAGCGGGATCAGGAGCAGGTTTCGGGAAAAATGCCACCGCTAACGACCATAATAAGCCAAGCAAAAGCACACTACCGAAAACAAGCCCCAGCGGAACAAAAATATATCCCGGACCCATCGCCTTGCTGGTTTCAGAATCCGGCATAAAAAGCTTGAAAATCAGTACAAACGGAGCAAAAAACACTTCCAAAAGCTCTACTAAAAACATTGCAATCATCATCCTGTAAGTTGGTTAAACAATCATCTCGATTTTTTGCGGACTTGCTTTCTGTGCCGCCAGAGATGTCTCAAGCGGGGCGAGAACAATCCGAACAAGTCCGGATTGCAGGCGGTTTTCATTATGTTGTAAACAATGAAAAACATTATTGAAAAGTTAATCAAACTGCCCTTAATCAGATGTTGGGTAAGAAATCCAAATATTTCTTCGTTAAAAAATATGTTATCAGTCGATTTGGCAAGCAGCGTTACAACCGCCATAAATGCCAGACAAATCTGATATGCAGTTTGGGATAAGTTGGTGTGAAACATCAGCAATACCCCCCACAATATAAGCAGCAGCGGCAGCGATTTTATATTGCCAGTATATACAAACATCGCCATTCCCCCGATCAGACTGACACTGCCGGTGATCAACAGAAATATTTTTTGAAACAATAAATAGCGGTATTTTAATTTTTTACATTTACGGAAAACCAACGTATTATTTTCAAAAGCTTCTTTCATTTTCTATAACCTTTACTCTACGTTGTTTTTAATTTCCGGATTGATTTTTCTGCATATTTTTCATACGATCTGCCAACTCGGCTTTTAATTTTTCAAGAACAGCAGCCCGTTCTCCGGTAAATGCGGTTCCGAAAAAACTGTTATTCAAATAACTTTCTATAAGTTCTCCTGTTTCAAGGGTACTTATTCTTATTGCAATGGCTCTTTTTACCCAATAAACACCTTTTTCCAAGTCATAATTGGGATTCATTTCTACGCCTTCCTTCACCCTGCTCCACAAATATTGGTATGATAAATAAAGCATTGCCGGTAAATAATTTTTTTCAGCACTTTTTTTCAACAGCTGAATTTTGTGAGCATTACAGAGTGCATTATCCAGCCGATACCGCTGGGCTTCGTTGTAAAGACGTTCTCCTGATGCGTTTTGCCAATAGTTTATCTTTTTGATAATATGATACCCACCGCCTAAACCAAACGCGCACACACAGTAAAACAAAACCATAGTTGCAGAAAACCAGCGTTTGCGGAACGATTGCTTGCCGCGCTGCCAAAATTTTTCTTGCGTAACAGTTGTCAAATTCTGATAATGTGCAGCCAGCAGTTTTAGTTGCGATAAAGTACAACTATTGGCCCCCCAAAGCTCCCGATGGCGGGCGGCATAAAAAATTCCACCGAAAATCACGCCGCTTGCCAACAAAAGTTTTTCAGGCTGCACGATGGTTGATTTGTATGGAAACGCAACTTCCATATACCGCCAATAAAACACCTCCAGGCAGCAAACGATGATTGCCAACAGGGAGTAGTTTCTTAAAAAAGTCCGCCAAAAACTTTTCCTCCCCCACATAATAACCAATGCAGGAATCAGGAAAAAAGCCGATGCCGCCCAATGAATGATATCTGCGGGGACTGGGTATTCAATCAGCCAATCCAAATAAAAAACCGGTATACCGATACCGCAAAGGAATGAAGATCCGGCATAACCGTATGGAATCCCACAAAATGATACAAAGCCCCACAAGACTGTTACCAACAGCAAAGCAGATGCACACCAGTTCAGCAGGACTTTTGCCCGGTACAGCTTTTCAGCCCGATGCGGTATAGTTCTCACTGCCAGCTGATAAGCCAGCTCCGGAGCAAGCGGAGTATCTTCGGTATTTTCTTCTTTTAACTCCGAAAGTTGTCTTTTACCCTTTTTTACTGTACTGACTTTCCCGGGGGTGATTATACCTGAATCGCAAACCGTTTCACTGCCGACGGGCATAATTTCAAAATAATATTGTCTCCCGTCAATCTCGTCGAACTTACAAGATAAATATATATTGTATTCATTAGGCAAGCCAGAAAATTTTTTCCGGCAATACTCCGAAAATGAAGCAACACGCCAGGGATAAAATTCTATGACAGCATCAGAACCCCACTTTTGCAAGTCTTCAATCTGCGAGCCGCCCCACCACGTCAAAAATATTTTGTACGTTTTAAAATATTGTTTTATTGGCATAGTTCCAATGAACATTCGCTCGGATTGAGTAAAGTCACAATAATACGACGGCAAGATACACTTTGCTTTCGACCAGCTTGTGGAATCATTTAGCATATATGTTACCCAAACACCCGGCTTGATCGGCGGGGTGAATAACGCAGCATTATTTTCTTTATTATCACATTCCATAAATTATCACATCCTTTCAAATACAAAACAGGTTCTTGGCGGGACCTTTGAGCAATACGGTTTTTGCTTAAAACTGAAACCCTTTGATTATTTCATTCATATCGACTCTTCTACATTATACACAAAACCCTTTCCCTTTATATTGATAAACTCTATAAGCAAACTTCCGAAAAATGATAAAACCTTATACGCTTATATTGCTTTTGCGAAATGCCCGCCCCTTTACACAGCATTGGGTTGATAATAATGCAGGCATTGGCGGTAAACGCCGTTGGGCGAAACCACGCCAAAATCTTTTTCTGCCGGACATTTGAATGATGCGTCGGTCAAACATTTGCACTCAAACTCTTCGCCGAATACCACTTTTGAACTGCATGGCAGAGCTTTGACTTTTGCCTTAATCTGCTGCCACTGGCTTTCGCTGATCTGCAAACTGCTGTTATCTTTGCCACGCCCCGCATTCATAAAGACCGAAAGCTGAATTATAGAGGCTCCGGCAAAAGCGGCGGCACTTACAATATCTTCAACTTCAAACATATTTATTGCCGTAACTGTAATGCCGACCTGACAAGGGTATTCCAACTCCCGGCAACGGGCGATCAAATCAATGGTTTTGTAAAATTTCCGCCGGGTGCCGGTCATGGCACTGTAAGTACGCAGACCTTGCAAACTTGTGGAAATGCCAACCTTGCGTGCGTTGAAATACTGCAAAAGTTCTTCGGTCATCCGCGAACCGTTGGTAAAAATATCCACCTGGGTATCAGGCGTTTTTTGAGCGTGCTCAATCAGCTCCGGCAAATCTTTACGCAATAATGGTTCGCCGCCGGTAAAGAGAAAATTTCTGCAACCTTTTTCAATGGCTTCGCCAATAACCTTTTTCCACTGCCAAGCCGTCAGAATATGCCGGGCAAGTTCCGGGTATTCATGCCACAAACAATAGCAGAACGGACACTTGTAATTACATTTGTTTGATAACTCAAGCGCCAGCACCCGCGGTAATTTTTCCGGAAGAGTTACCATCTTGATTTATCAGCTCTGAAATTAAACTCTTTATTGATAGTATTGGCAATCTTTCCACCTAATAACAATGCCGGGGTGATGCGTATTCCCGCCGTAATCTTGCGATCAGAAGGACAGAATACTTCTAAAACAGTCCGAGCTTTTTTACGCTTGTTGGCATCACTTTCTCCGGCCTTGCCCCAAGTGAATTCCAGTTCTAATGTGGAACCTTCCTTGCCCCGGGAATATAAAATTTCTGCGTGTTTCCGGCTTATATTTTCAACAAACCTATTCAACTTTTTTTTGCCGGAAGCAGAAAGTTTGGAAAAATTCTTTGTAAAATCGCGGTCTTCAAACGCAAGTTTTTCAGTGTATTTTTTAACTTCTTTTTTAACAGGCAAATTATCTGCACTAACCGGCGGTGTACTTGGCATTCCAAGAGTAGGAATCTTTTCTGCTGGTTTGGGTTCCGGCGGTTTTACCTCCGCATTGTTATCGCTACAGCCGCAAGTCAAACCGACAATGCTGCCAACCAAAGCGGCGGTCGGAATACCCTTCTTCAAACAATTTTTAATAATATCAGATTTTTTGCTTTTCATAATTCATTTCTCCCAATCAGATTCTTGGCGGGACCTTTGAGCAATACGGTTTTTGCTTAAAACTTGAAACTATTGATTATCTCATTCATATTGACTTTTTCCACATTGGCGGTTTTGCCGTAAAGTTCAATTACCAATATCTTATTTTGCTTGCAAAACCAACCGGATTTGTAGAAAACAACTGCGACATAATAAGAATAATCACCAATACAGGCAGAAACAAGACAGCCGCGGCGATTGTCCGGCAAAGAGATATTTTTACAGGCAACATCTTTAAAGTCATAGTAGCCTGCTTTGAGTCGTTTGGCAATAAGTTTCTGATAAAACTCCGGTGTTGCTCCCGGCAAGTCGTCGTGAGTTTTTACTTGCAATACCGACATATTGCCGTCAACAGCATTGATCATATTTTTGTTACAGTAACAGGTTGCAAAACCTTCGGGCAAGTTTGCTTCAACAGTAAACTCCTCCTCGATAATAGCACCATAGTTTACAACATTAAGATCGTTAAGACTGCCCAACCACGATATCCACGCTACGGGAAGCCGCTGGGGCTCGATCTTTTCGGTGGTCAATTTTACATTAACAGTAACCATATCGACCGAATTTTTCAAAACCTTGAACAATCCGGTCGCCTGTTCCAGCTCGGTAGTGATCCGGGCAAGCTCGGACTCGATTTTCAGAATATCTTCCACCTTATCCGCCTTTTTCAAAAGTCCGGCAAGGCGGTCACGCAAAGACCGGAGATTTCTGCATTTAAGCTCCAAATCACGATATTCACTTGTAACATCCTGCGATGTGATTTCCCGGAATATCACATCGCCCAGCCGCTCGACTTCTGCCAAAAAATCCTTGCTGTTTTTTACCGGCACCTTGACGCGTATGCTGTCCATATTGGAGTAAACCGCATAGCCGGAAAACTTTTCTGCCAAATCCGTGATCTTTTTAACCACAACATCTGATTTATCAGTAGTTTGCAGTTGCAATTCGGCAGTAAATTGCTGTTTGCGGTCAGATTTTATTGGGGAAGAATTATTAACAGAACCGCTCCCCCATTGAACAGCGGGTTCCTGTGCAGAAGCATAATCGGCAGCGGGGGGAGACGACGGCGGTTCCAACGGGGAGGCAGCAGGAACCGAATCAGTAAAATCAGGAGCAGCACAGCCGACAAACAACAAACCAACACCCAACAAACCAACGGCAACAATTTTTCTAACGATCTTCATAAAACACTCCTTTATTAAAATTTCACAAACCACCAACAATCTACCACCAAGGGTAAGACATCTTGCGTCCAATCCAGAAAAAAAGTTGAAAAATTTTCAGCAGCTGGACAAGATGCAGAGAAGAACCACAACAAAAATAATCGCCGAAATACATCCGCTGCCATCAATAATAATTCCCATATCAACCTCCGTAAGATATGTTTAAAACTTATGATTCCAATTTGTCACCACTGCATAAGCAACAAAAAAAGGCTCTTTTCCGACATACTATCGAAAAAAAGCCAAATCTTACAGCAGAAAAAGATAATTTTTTATTCAAAAATATAGATTTAATTCGCTTTTTTTTCCTTATTTGTTTTTGAATAATCAATAATCATAGCCAAGCCACTCACCAGCATCATTACAAAGAATAAATTACGCCAAAAAGCTGCTTTTGTCTGTTTGTTTTTTAGGATTTTCAGCTCACTTTTTATTCTTGTAGACTCGCGTTTTGCTGTATTGATATTTCGATCCCAACGTTTAGATTCTGTAAAAATTCCCTCTTCGGCAAAAATGCCAAAAGTTGCACCGTGAAAGAAGGATTTTAGCAACGAATTAACAAAAGCAGGCATAGATGTTTTATGGTTATAATCAGCTATTAATATTTCATATTCAGTATTTAATTTTTGAATGCCATTTTCAGCACCAGCTGCTTTTATTACATTATAGAAAAAAAGAATGGTAGAAAGAATCAAAATAATAAATGAAATCTTAAATATTTTACTTTTGTTATAAAATATGTTATTACTGTGTGTATGAAAGATACTTGTTATTTTGCTAAAATCACTATTTTTCGGAAAAAAATTTTGAATAGAATCTTTTTCTTGTTTACAAGCTAAGTTCATTCCACAGTATGAACAAAAAATTACATTATCATTGGATTTAATTGCAGTTTGACATCTTGGACATTTTGTATATTTTTCCTCAAAAGATTTTTGCGTATCAGAATCTTTATTTGTTTTTTGATAATCCGCTTGAGTTCTTCCTGCTGCATCAAGAATGAAAAAGCGTCCTTCACAGTTTTCACAAGCTACTTTACCCCCGACATAATCATCAGGTAAGTCATATTCTTCTTTACAATATGGACATACTACAGATATCATTTGTGTATCCCTAAAGTTAATTACTTTCAGTTTTTATTTGTTTACTAATAGAGTATAACAAGCACATAGTTTTTTCTCCTACTCCAGATCTTTCATTAAAATATCCAGAGACCACTCCTAAACAAACATCTGTATCTTTCAAAAATACAGGCGATCCGCTTCGACCTGTTGATATTTTCCCGCGGATAAGAAAAGATACTACAGCATTGCTATTGGAAATGCTATCTATTTTGCGTTCCGGATAGTTGTCATACTCATCCCTTAAGATATAAATATTTGCTCCTGATTTATAATCGTTTAATGTCAAAAACTTCGGGATTTTATAATCTCTCCCATTTTGCAACAAGGATCTGTTTACTTCGATAACAGCCAAGTCTGCTTGTTTATCCGGAATATTTATTTTTACAACATCAGTACTAAGACCACTTTTGAATGTAACAATAAATCTACTATCTGCATTGTCAACAATATGTTTAGCTGTTTGCAGTTGCAAAATATTGTCTTTTTCAGCATATACAACAGCATAACCAATACTTGAAAAGATACCGTCTTTTTCAACCGAAATAACTGCGGAAAAATGTGAATAATCGTAGTTTTCAGGACTTTTCTTACGGCAAGATACTCCGCTTAGCATTGCCATGGATAATACCAATGCCCATATAGGCAAATAAAATTTAAACTTCATAATGAATGTTATCTCTTTTATTATTTGACAAGATGAAAACGTAAATCACATCTGGCTCTACCATTTTCATCAACAATTGTCAATGGATTGGAAACAAACTCGCTGCCTGTATGCAAGACAATATATTCCCTGTAACCGTAACTGTCAAATGGTTTCATATTTTTTATCATAACAGTAGCACACTGTTCCATTATGTTGGAGATAGCCTCTTTATTTTGCAATGAAATTAATTCAGAGTGCGAAAAATTCTTTTTCCGTGCATAAATATTGATACCATCGCAAAGTAACATCCCAGAAACTTTAGCTGCATCGGTTAAAAGTTTGACCTCTTCTTTTGATAATTCATCCTCATCCAATAATTCTGCAATTATTTTTCCCTGTCGATCTCGTGTTACAAAAAATGGAGTTTTCAACAATATATTACGATTCCCTGAAGCTTTGTGATTGATATTAAGCGGATACAACCAGTAAATATCCGGAGTATGCGAAATAGATAACTTCAACCATAATTCAGCTTTAGGTGCCCATATTTTTGTTCCAAAAAACCATCGACCTTCTGTATCATCAAGAACATCAATCATCACCGCAATTTTATCTCCATGTCCTGAAGTTTTGATAAAATGTATTGGACACTCCGAATTATCACACCGTGTTCCTCCACAATTTTCAGGAATGGATTTATTGTCTACCCCAGTACAACAACCAGTCATTAACCCTGCTAGCAAAATTACGACACCTAATACTGCAATTTTTTTCATATTCGCTCCTTTATGTTTATATCTATAATTGATTTTTTATTCTCTATCTCACACCGTGCTGGCGGTTGGTTTTATTTCTGTTAAATCTTTGTAAATTTGTATGCTGCTGCGGAGGTGTTCCAGCAGTTGATCGTCTTCTTTCAACTCTTCCAATAATTTAGCACACTCTTGGCACTCTTTCAAGTGCGCAGTGCAGCTTATCCGGCTTAAAACTGACATCTTGCCGTGGCGGTACAGATCCAATTCTTCTTTGGTGTAGTGTTTCATAAAATCATCTTTCGTCCAGAGTTTTGATTATTTCACGCAAAGTGCTTATACAGCGGCTTTTGGCGGTGTAAATGCTTGATACTGACATATTCAGAAACTTTGCCACTTCTTCGGCGTTCCGCTCGTGCAATGCGTACATCTCAAACGCCGCAAAAGTTTCCGGCTGAACCCGCTCTTTCAGCTCCACCAACGCCATATTTAACAGGTGTTTGTACCACTCTTCATCCCAGACCGCGTTCCACGCATCGTCACTGCCAAGTTCGATCGGATTGTTTTCATCATTCAGCGAACTCGTATCCTTACGCTTCCGGACGATCTTCAACGCCTGATTACGGATGATTTTCCGCAAGAAATGCCGGAACCGCCCCTTTTCTGGATCGTAAACAAAGGTGACACCCTCCGGAATATTGTCAGGATCATATTTTCCAACAATATCTTTCCGGAATATCTCGCACATCACCTGCTGAACCAACTCTTCCTTCTCATCCGCAGTCAAACCGCAATCGCCCCCGCAAAGCAAGATCAACGGCTTGTACGCCGCATAAAACTCACTCCACGAAACCTCATCACCGCCGCGAACCCGAGCCAACAAAGATTTTCTAGTAGTAAATGCCATAATAAAAGTAGTTGTATGTGGGGAGAAAACCTTTTTGAAAAAAGGTTCTTCTCCCCACACCCCTCTTTCCAAAAACTTTCGCCGGAATTGCTTTTATTTATCAATAAAAACAATTCCAATCTTTTTTTAATTCTATCTGCTATCTACTCCGTAATACTTGCTTTTTCTTACACCGTATCAGAATTATTTTATAGATTTTACTCAATACTATAGCATTTTATCATAAACTTTTACATAAGCCGTTACTGTTTTTTGCAAAAAAACAGTAACGGCACAAAAAGGTTTGAAAAGGGGTGAGGGGTTTGGGGAGCGGGGAAAAAATTTCCTTAAAATTTGCTCCCCGCTCCCCAAGATCTCCTGCCACCCTTATTTTTCAAATTTCAGCGTTGAAATCATTGCTTCAAATTCTTTTATCCGTTCCGCGTATGTCTGTTCTTTGGCAGACATTTGGATAATCAATATTTCCTTGCCTTTGATCAGCCAGAACTGACACGACCTGGTTTGCGGCGGCAAAAAGCGGTATTCAATCAGTACGCCGGGCTGTTTGGCGATTTTCACCCGCCTGATCTTGAAAATCTCTGCTTTTTGGCTGCCAGCCTGACCGATCACCGACTTGACCATCCAGCGGAGTTCATCATCGGACAGTTTTGTTATATCCCGTCCGTCGTAAGGATGCATACCCACTGTGATATTATCGGCAAAGTCCGGTGCGGAATCGCAGGTTATGATCTCCCGCTTTTGAGCAAACGATTTAGCGATTATTGCCAGTTGTCCCGGAGAAATCTGTTTGCGGGCGGCTTCATCACTTTGCACAACTTCCAACACCTTGCCCATTGTATCGAGCGTGACAACTTCCCATAAAGCCGGAATGGTCATTGAAAATTTGTGCAGCTCATTTTTATAAATTTTTGACGGCATATCGGCAAAGGGCTTTTCGGGTTTGAGCATCCACCAAGCCGAACCGCCGACCACCAGCGCGGGCGACAACACCCAGAACCAGTAATTTTTGAAGAACCGCCAACTATTGACCGGCAGACTTTTGAAATAACGCCCCAGCGAGCGGCAGAAAAAGCTGAACTTGTCGGCAAAAGTTTCGCCGGATTCCAACTTGCGGGCGATGTCGGCAAGCTCCTTATCCAGCTCGGCAATGGAATTGATCCGCCGCAAGGGGTCTTTGCAGCAAAGCTGAAACGCCAACTGCAAGAAGTATTTGCGTTCAAGCGTCAAATCCAGAGCTTTGGGCACCGACGGGAACTCGTGAGCATTGGCACCGGTGACGGCACAATAAACCACTTTTCCGAAAGCGTAAAGGTCGTTGCGCTGACGGGCACGGCGGTCAGAAGAATCCAAAGAATCGGCAGATCGTTCTTCCGGCGGAATAAATTCCAGAGTTCCGGCAAGCTGGGTCACAGTAGCCGAAAGACTGGAAACCAGTCCGATGTCGGCAAGTTTGGGCACGCCTTTGACAAAAAGGATGTTGTCAGGCTTGATGTCGCGGTGAGTGAAACCGGCAGAGTGAATAGCCTTGATACCGGAAAAAATCCCCGACAAAACCGGCAGCAGCTCCGAAGCAGCTAACGCCCCACCTTGCAAACGCAAGGCAAGAGTATCAGGGATGTATGATGAATCAGAACCGCCCGCCGAATCAGCGGCTTCCATAGTGTAGAAAAAGGAGTCCGAATCCTCCTGAACCTGAAAAAGCTGCAAAAGTTCGGGATGATTTTCAGTGATTTTGCGATAATTGATAACGCCGCGGAGCTCCCGCTCCCAAGCCTCGCCGAGAGCGGATTTAGGCACGACTTTAAGGGCCATTTTCTTGCCGGAAACATCCTCACAAAAAAAGACCTCACCAAACCCGCCAGCCCCGCACCGGCAAACAATCCTCAAACCATAAAATTCATTATCTTGCATAATCTCTTATTTTCTATACTTCATACTCAAGTAAAAAGGACAGCTTTTCTTAAATGGGAAAAAATGACTTTCAGAAAATACAAATGGATACCTTAATACTTCAGACACTAGTACAGGACCATTATTAATGAAATCTAAAAGGACTTCTTTATGAGGATGCTTATATGTGAATTTAGGATTGGCGGAAAAAATACTTTTCAAAGGTTGAAACTTTTTAGCAACTTCAGGACAGTTGTTGTGCTTTGAACCATGATGCATTACTTGCAAACAATGTATGTTATTTACTCTTTCTTGCTCCAAATAGCTCGCTAAAATATCTACTTTATGGGAGTTTGATAAATCTCCATCTCCTGTATAAAGGATTCCATGCCGCTTCTCAATACTATTATATTTACAAGAGTAACATTTTTGTATTTTCTCAAGTCTATGACATCCAGCATACATAAATATAGAACTTGAATTGGTATTTGTTATAGACGCTAATAAGGTACTATGTTTTTTCTTCAAATCATTAATAGCCTTCTCTTTTTCTTTTTTATTGTAGCAAGAAGACTTTATTTTTTCCTTGAGTATATCTATTTCCTGAAAAATCTCTTTTATTTCATCATTATTTTCAATCAGAATATCTTCAGTGTCATTGTAAAGCAAAAATTCCCATTTGTCATCGACAACAATCAAAGTATTAGCAGCCATCTCCATTACTGTAATATTTGCCTTGGTAGTCAGTTGGGTATGTTCTATGCAAATATTATGTTCATCCACATTGGTTACATTCTTAATTTCTGGCACTCTTATGTTTTTTGATAATTCAGATTGCAGAACAAGATTCAGTTCTAAAGAATTATCAAAGGTCTTGTTTTTTTCAATAAAGTTTAACGGATTATATAAAAACTCTTCAAACTCTTCAAACAAGTTATCATTTATGTAATAATATTTTGATTGTTGTTCATGCCAATAAAAAAAACTTTTTATAAACGCTATACCTTTTTGCTCATCTGTTAAAAATGGCATCATTAACTTTTTTATAGGCTTATTAGCAAGCAATTTTTTTAAGCCGTTTATGTGGTCTGTATGAAAATGCGAAATAACAACAAGATCAAATTCATCAATATCATTTAATTCATCAATCGCAGTTGTTAATTTATCTTCATCGCCTTTTAATGTTCCGCAGTCATAAATCCAAACGAATGGTTTCTTGTTTTTATCAGTATAGAGCTTTCCACAAGAAAACAGACCTTGCCCGACCGGAAAAAAAGTATATTCTACAAACATAACACAACCTATTTAAGATTTATTCCAAGCTGCTCAACTCTTTTTGGGCTTCTGAATGCCCTTGAGAGGCTGCTCTAGAGAGCCACTTTTTTGCGTTGTAAAAGTCTTTACTTGTTCCCTTCCCATACAAATAACAAATGCCAACTTTGTATTGAGCAATTGCATTGCCGTTATAACCAGCCATTTTATACCAAGCGAAAGATCTTTCCTTGTCCTGACTACCTCCGAAGCCATTTTCATAACATACACCCAAATAATATTGTGCTGTTTTATTTCCTTCAAAAGCATTGTTACGTAGTTTTTCTATGGCCTCAGCACTACCTTTTTCAGCACTGTTAAGATATCCCAAGATAGTTTCTTCTGACAAATCTCCATTATATCGTTTCTTTACATTATTGTAACTAGATAATAACCATTTAACTGGAGTTTGATCTGATGAATAAACAACCGCAAAATAAACTTGACCATCATCTCTTATGCTGAAAGCATCAGAAAATGTGTATTTTTGATTAGGTTTTAATTTTTTAATAGTAATAGAATTAGATACTCTACCATTTTTTTCTTCGAAGTTGCAATGTTTTCCTATAATTTTAATACTTACATTAAGATTTGTAAGAGTATATGAGCTGTTGTTTATAATAATAACATCATCATCGAAAAATCCATATTTCAATGAGAGATTTACTGTTGGTGCTATAGCGTCAATGACAATATCTTTTTTCATAAAAGACCTCATTGCATCACTTGCATCTTTTTCAAAATCAGTTGGGCTCATTCCATTATTGACGCATTCTGTTACAGATTTTAAAATTTCAGTTTGATCATAAGATGCATTCAGCAATATGTGAGCTTTATGAAAATAAAATAATTTTTCATGAGGAGATAATGTCAGTGCAATATTTATAGCATCCAAGGCTTTGTCGTGTTTTTTTAACTTACTACTGGATAATGCAAGGGCGATATAAGGATCTGCATAGCTAGGTGTTAATTTTATAGCATTTTCAGCACTTTGCAAGGCATTTTCATAATTGCGGGAAAATAAATCACAAAAACTCATTAGAGTCAAACCTTTCCCTCTCACCCCATCGTTAATCAAGATCTTACTTTTTTGATCTAATATATTCTGAAATGCCGATTTAGCATCGTTGTATTGTTTATTGTCAAAAAGTTTTTTTCCGTAAAAATACCACCCTTCTCTAAATTTAGGATAAGATAGAGTTATCTTACGCAGAATTTGCAAAGATTTTTCATTTGTATCTTCAGAAACAGCTTTAATAAACTCTTTGTAGGCAGTTTTTGTAATAAAATAGTTTGCAGGAATATCATATTCATCTATAAGGTCGCTTCTTCTTTCATTCAACTCCATATGCCAACGGTTTAACATTTGATTGAATGGACGCATTTGAATATCTATAGCTCTCCTTTTTTCTTTGCTTAACTTGTTTTGTTGTAATACTGCTTGACTAACCCCCATAATTAATGGGGTAGGATCTCCAAGCGCTAAAGAAGCTACCCCCGTGAACCCGATATGCTCTCCCCACATAACAGCTGAAGCATCTCCTGAATCTTCCTTTGTATATTCTACATCTTGCAGAGTACTTTCTGCTAAATCACACGCGTCGGCAAGTCCTCTTATCAAACGTTCAGTTTCCTTCTGCAACTTTCTGGTTTTTATATTTTCTTGTAGTTCTTTTCGTACACGCACATATCCTCTTCCTTGCAGATCCTCCAATATGCACAAATATTGAGTAACTAAATTACAAGCTTGAACCTCTCTATCGGTATCAAGTTTATTCTCTTGGGCAAATAAATTTATAACCATTAACAATGCGAATAAAGAAAATACTTTTTTCATAGCTTGCAAATTCTCCTTTTTAATAATCTCTATTTTTCTTGAAAAAATATAAAAAATCTCTTACACTTATAACTTACTGCCAGGAAGTGTGGATTTCTTACATTCCCCCGCCACTTTATTTTTGATTTTTTTACTTCATCCCTTGAAAATAAAAAAGCCGGGACGCTTTCTTGTATTGCTCAGTAGGTCCCGCCAAGAACCTGCACTTTGACACAACAAAAACGTCCGGCACTCTTTCGCTTGCCAGAATACATTTCTCTGTCAAAGTGCAAATACCTTTTTTACTTGGCGGGTTTACTGAGCATTTGCAAAAATGTTCTCTGATTTTTACACAGCCGAAAAACTTCCGTTTTTTCCACTGCTTTGATAACTTATCACGGCAATCAGATTATTGCAAACAAAAAACTCCTCTTTTACAGCAAATATCTGTAAAATCAGGCAGCGTTCAATTTAAGCATAATAAAATCCTTTCAATAATTTGTTTTTTGGAAAAACTTTGTTATATTAGTATTCAGAGGAGCGATTTTTATGGATATACGTGAAGAGAAAATCAGACTTTGGCTGGCTAATCCACCGGTAATGAAATTCCCGGTGCCGACCAATCTGCCCAAATTTTCTAAAAAATCATTCCGCAACTACGACGAAATGAACGCTTGGAAACGCGAATATCTTAAAGAAATCGCAGCACAAGGCGGTATCAAATGGAAGCAATTTTAAGCAAACTCAACGCTGCCAATGTCCGGTATGTAGTTATTGGTGGACAAGCTATGCTGCAGGAAGGTATGCCCAGATTTACCCTCGATTGGGATATTTTTGTACCGCCATTTGATCAGGAAAATTTTGATAAAATCAATGCCGCACTTGCTGACGAGCTGGATATGGATCTGGAGCCGATGGATATACGAACCGGCGAAGGTTTTGTGCAGACTTTTCAAACCACCGCCGGAGTTATTCAGTTCCATCTGGCACCGCCCGGACTTCCCAAATTTGCTATTGTAGAAGAACGGGCTGTGATCCATAAGTTTTGCGGAGTCCCGGTCAAATACCTTTGCTTGGATGATTTGCTCAGCAGTAAACAGGCAGTTGCCCGGGACAAGGATGCTGATGATATACTCTTTTTGACCATCAAAAAGCAGAATCAGCAGAAATCCTAAATCGCATCCGGATACGCTCGATGGCACGGCGGGCTTGGATGAAGTCCCGTTCTTTCTAATCTGCACTTCTTTTACTTTGCTGGAAAGCATAGCCAAATCATCGGAAGCGACTTTCAGTTTGAACTTGAAAGCTTCAATGCTGTTACCCTAACGCATCTTTTGCAAATTTTCAGAGACCAGATGTCATTGTTGTCATATCGGCATATTTGAGTGATGGTTGTTTAACAGGGAACAAAATCGATACGATTTTGTGTAGCCATAATTCTTGATTTTTACTGGTAAAAAAGCTATAAACTATTGTGTGCCCGTAGCTCAGCTGGATAGAGCGTCTGCCTCCGGAGTAGAAGGTCTCGCGTTCGAATCGCGACGGGCATACCATTTTTTTTGCCAAATTCCGGAGACAACGGATCGAAATTCATTTATCAGAAACTCCGTAAAAATCCTGTTTGGGCAGATATTTTTGAAAAAAACGATTCTTTAACACAAAAAAGAATTGCAATTTTCTCAAAACGGTGTACATTAATAAAACAAAACAATTGGGGAAGTAGCTCAGTTGGCTAGAGCATCACACTGGCAGTGTGAGGGTCGAGGGTTCGAGTCCCTTTTTCTCCACCATGATTTTCCAAGCCGCTTTTTAAGCGGCTTTTTTTGTGCCTTGGAAAGGCACAAAAACTGCTCCGCAGGGAAAATTATGCCCTCCATAGCTTTAGCGACGGAGGGCAACCGCGCAAAGACTTCATAAAAGTAAAAGGCACAAAAACTGCTCCGCAGGGAAAATCATGCCCTCCATAGCTCGCGGAGCGACGGAGGGCAATCACGCCAAGCAAACAGGAAAGGCTCAACAGATATGTTTTACACCTACATTATCCGCAGCATCACCAACCCGGAACAGCGTTATATCGGCAGTACAAGTGATCTAAAATCCCGTCTCGCCAAACACAACGCCGGAGAAGTTTCGCACACATCTAAATTCAACCCGTGGCATATTCAAACAGCAATCGCATTTGACAGCAAAGGAACAGCGGGGGATTGACAAGACGGAAAAAGCGGATGCAAAGCAGCCCTTCTCCGACTGTCCAATGTGTAATTTCGAAGTTTATGACTTTTTCGGAATTTGAACGGGTGTTGAACTATTATCCCCATTTCACGAACTTTTGGCTGTTTTTGAGGATGGGGGGAATTTTGACTTTTTGTTTTGCTAACCTCTATGATTTTTCACCTCCCCAAATTATAAAATAGAAAAAAATTATTATTTTTATTCTTGCATTTGCATTTTACAGTGATATATTACAATCATTATAATTAAGTTTGGGGGTTTTCCGGGTATGCAAACTACAACTGCAACAACAGCATTTAAGATGCCGCTTTTTGGTATCAATTCTCTGCTGCCTGTTTTCTCTGAATCCCAGAAGCAAGCAAGCAAGCAAGCAAGCAAGCAAGCAAGCAAGCAAGCAAGCAAGCAAGCAAGCAAGCAAGCAAGCAAGCAAGCAAGCAAGCAAGCAAGCAAGCAAGCAAGCAAGCAAGTTTTTATTTACAAATAAAGGCTTGCTTCTATCCGACCGAAGTTTTCCCGGCCGCCAATTTTCCTTTTTTTCTGATTCTCAAGGCATGGGTTCTTTGTGTCTTGAAAAACTGTATCAATCCAATTTTACAGCCGCGAAGTCCAGTAATGGATTATCGCGGCTGTTTTTTTGCACTTAACAATATAGAAAGTCGGTGATGCTTATGCTTAAATATAGTGAAATGGATGATCGGTCCTTAGTTGCTTTACTTATATCAGAAGACAGCAAAGCATGGGATTATTTTATTCTGAATATCATAGCGCCTCTCTGTCGTACCCGGAAACATATGGAGATGTGCTCCAAAAACAGCATATCAACAAATTCTCTTATTACCCAGGTCTGGATGATTCTTCATAAAAACAATTACCAACGTCTGAGAAATTTTGCTTTTCGAGCATCGTTGAGAACCTATCTGACTTTTATAGTTCGAGAGGCTCAAAGAAAAGAATTGCAAGAAAAAATCGGTAAAGTGCCACTAGTTCTGTCAGAAGATGATACTTATTGTTCACTAATAATCAGCAGAGAAACATCTGATTCTTCTGAAATCAAGGACGAAGTTTCTTTGGCGAATGAAGTGTTGGCTCAATTGTGGGTTAAAAATCCACGCCAAGCATGGGTTTTACTTATGCGCAACTGTTTGGAGCTTTCAGCCAAAGAAGTTGCATCATTTCTGGATGAGTCAATTGATAATGTAAATCAGATGAACACTCGGGGACACAAAGAACTAAAAAAACTCTGGAGGAGTCATCATGAAAAATAATGATACACACAATTGTCCTGATTTCAATGTATTAGCAGAATTTGTTGAAGGTAAAATTGTGCAAAGTGAACACAAGGATATTTTTCTTCACATTGCTAATTGTCCAATCTGCAAAGATTTTTGTGCCTTCGCGGCTAAAGAACGGGCAAAATATATAACTGGTAAAGAAACTAAAGTATCAAAAAAAGTGCAAAAAGAAGTTCTCCAGGAAATCTCTGCTCTACGAGGGGATGATGTTCAAAGCGTAATTGCCAAGGCGTGGAATGTTTTTCTGTTTCGTATTCAGTCTGTGTTGGATAGTCTTGAGCATGCAGAGGTAATTGCGGCGAGTGAAGTTCATTCGATCCTTGTGTTTTCTTCCGTTCCAGGTAATTCCGCAAAAAGCTGGAAAATGTGCTTAAAAATTCCCTCGCAAATAGAAAAATTCTTACAAATTGAACTTAATACTTCTAAAAATGACAAGGTTGATGGTCAGTTGGTACTTTGTGGAAATATCGTAATGATCAAAAATGGTGTTGGAGTTATTGAATATGAGGTTTTGCGAAAATCTTTTAGTAATCCAGAGATAGCTTTCATATTTGAAGATGGTGAACGAATAATTGGTTATCCTGAATTGTGAGGAATTAGAGGAAAATGAACAGCATCAAAGTGTTATCATTAGCCGGCATGCAGAATCCGCAGAAAGTGTTACATGCTTTCAAATTATTGATTTCTTTAGGCATCAAACTGTTGGGGGCAGATGAGGGGTCGTTGCTTATCTTTAACAAAAAGAAAAAGGAACTGCAATTTGCAGCAACCGTTGGTAACGATGTAAATGAAATTCTCATCGGGAAAACTGTTCCTATCGGGAAAGGTATCACCGGGATGGCTGCTTTGACTGGTGAAATTCAAACTGCATCGCGAGCGAATGGCGGTAATTTTTTTGCTGTTCAGGACGATGGCACACCTAACAGTGTCATTGCAGCTCCGATTATGATTGATGATGAATTAATTGGTGTCATTACAGCTGTTTCATTTGATTACAATAAAATATTCTCAACTATAGATTGTCAAAATTTTTCATTGTTAACACAGTTGGGAGCCGTTTTGATTACCCAGGAACAAACCCTTGCGAATTGTGCAACCGAGGCCATGAACAACTTGACTCAACAAGAGGAAATGGAAATGGATGCCGCTCAAAAAGTGGTTTCATGGATACAAAAAAATCCACAAAAAGCTGAAACAATACTTCAAATATTATCTTTGCTGTGTGAACTGAAATGATTTATTCTCTAACAGATGTACTTAATGAATCTTTACCGGATCTGCGCAATATACGACTGAAACCAGTTTCAGTTGCCGTAATTGATACCGGTGTAGACTCTTCACATGAAGTATTGCGAAAATGTGTGTGTGGTGCTTGGGAGTTTATTGAGGAGAACGGGGAAATAGTGAAACGCTCACTTCCTCTGCGTTCAAATAATGATGACGCCGGTCACGGTACTGCAGTTGCCAGCATTATTGCAAAAATAGCCCCTAACGCCAGAATCCTTGATTTCAAGGTGTTGAATGCTAATTTTTCCGGGACAGGAAAAGTTATGATGGCGGGATTGAGGGCAGCCATTAACAGTGATGCAAAAATCATCAATATGAGTTTGGCTTGCTTGGCAAAATATAGAGAAGAATTATCTGCATTGCTTGAAGATGCTTATCAGAAGCATAAAATCATTATTGCCTCAAAACGAAATGTCCCCAAAGTTGATGACCTTGGTTTTCCTGCCGAATTATCTTCTTGTATCAGCGTAGAAAACCATTCTTATGACAACAATCCTTTTTTCGTTGAACATATAGATGAACAGCCGATTGAATTTGCTGCCCATGGAGAGAACATTCTTGTCGCAGAAAACGGCGGAGGCTACTACCGTTTAACTGGGACCAGCTTTGCAACACCAACAGTGTCAGGCAATGTTGCATTGCTTTTGGGCAAGTTCCCGGAACTTGAATTATATGAAATAAAATCTGTACTAAAATATCACTCTCAACAAAAAAGTTTTTTCCGAAACACTTCACCGAACCCGTTAGAAGTCGCAGATAAATTCCAGAAAAAAGCATCTCATAAAAATGGGGAGTGTATGTGTCCCAAATGTATGACCGGCATGAGAGTACATAATGCCTTTGTATGGGTGAAATGTTGCAATTGCGGAGAGATTTTTTCTCTCTTTCCGGAATTGGACAAAAGACTTTGTGGTGAAGTCAGTCGGCAATTGATGTTTTACATCCCTGAATCTTATTCTTACCACAATCTTCAGCATACAAAAGAGGTTATTGCGAATGCTTATTGTTTTGCACAACATTATCCTGCGATTTCTGCGAAGGATAGAAAATGCCTCTTGACTGCCGCCTTGCTACATGATTACGGATATAAAATACAATATGATGATAACGAACAGATAGCAGCGCAATATTCCGCAGAATTATTACCTGACTATGGTTATGAAAAGAAAGAAATTAGTTTGATTCAATCTTTAATTTTAGCGACAGCTATGCCGCCTGCTCCCCAAACTCTTTTAGAAAAAATTATTTGTGATGCAGATATGGCTCATATTGGCACCTCTAGTTACCTTGCAAGATCTGCATTATTGCTTCAGGAAAAAAGAAATCTTGGATGCGATATTTCTGATGAGCAGTGGAAAAAACAGGAATTATTGTTTCTTTCTCAGCATAGGTTCAATCAACGTTGGCTTGAAAAAGAACGCAAAGCCACCAAAAAAGTTATGATTTGCGAATTGAAGAAAAGTCTGCAAAGAAAAAAAAATGATATCGACTTGTCAGTTTGAGGGATTTTTTGCCACTAATATAATTAGAAATCATATTTACTAAAACGCAATAAAACACTTAAAAATCAAGGAGAAGAAAATGGAAGAAATCAAAACCATTGTAGAAGAAGTTGAAAATGGAGCCAATGCCATTAACGCGGAAGCCGAAAGCGAAGTTGAGGCACAAGGCGCAAAAATCTGGCTGCGTTGCGGTGCTTGTGACGGACGTATGTGGGTCAGTCCTCCCATTACCAACGGAACCCGCGTAAGATGCCCTCATTGCAATCTTTGGACGACTTACAAAAGTCGTTAATGAAAGACAACAAAACACTTAAAAATCAAGGAGAAGAAAAAATGGAAGAAATCAAAACCATCGTGGAAGAAGTTGAAAATGGAGCCAATGCCATTAATGCGGAGGCCGAAAGTGAAGTTGAGGCACAAGGCGCAAAAATTTGGCTGCGTTGCGGTGCTTGTGACGGACGTATGTGGGTCAGTCCTCCCATTACCAACGGAACCCGCGTAAGATGTCCTCATTGCAATATTTGGACGACTTACAAAAGCCGTTACTAAAAGAGCATTATTAGACAACTCTCTGCTTACAAGAGAGTTGTCTTTGTATTTGCATCGGCGCAAAAAAACTACCAACACGCGTTGGTTAAAGGTGACAAATTCATCAATTCAATGCATTCACATTTGTGGATGACAATGATCAGTGTGGGCTGCAACTGTGAGTGGGTAAATGTCATTGCAGCTATGGAGCAATAAATGCAAATGGCAATAATTCAAAGGCCGTGTCGAATTGTTAGCAACTGAAGGCATGGTACATATATCGTGTATTTAGGTGTTAACACAATATTTTTTTAAAGATTGATTCTATGTCAGATTTTAGTTTTATCAAGTTATTTCCGTTATGTAAAGCCGTTTTTAGGCATAAATTAATTCACATTGCCGGATCACAAATATTTGGAATAATCGGCAATTGGCTGAGTATCGCATTTATCTTCCTGACAGGGAAACTGATAAACGCATTAAAAGGAAAAACGCCGGATTCAGACGCCGTAATATGGAACGATTTAGACATTGTCTTTTGGTTGTTTGTCGGATGCGGTTTCATAAAAGTCGTTTTTATGTTCGTAGATGCGATGTGTGACCATATGTGTCAAACGATCATTACAAACCAGTTGAAATCCAAACTGCATGACAAGATTATCAATATGGATTCTCGTTATTATTCAGAACATGATCAGGGCGAATTGCTATTGCTGGTGAATAATTCATCTAGTGTAGTTATGACACTGCTTATGCTTCTCGCTGCTCCTTTTGCAATTATTTTTACCGTTGTCCCTGGCTTATGTGGATTCTATGGTGAGTTAAAACGTATAGACCTCCCGATCTGGGTCATTTGCAGCCTTATACTGATGACTTTTGTACAACCATTTTTTGCTTATTGGCTTGGAGAAAAGATCAATAAAGCCTTTTACAAGTTGAGGAGTGAGCATATCCAGGTAAATAATGAACTATTGAATTCATTGGAAAAGCCTCAGGAGTTGATCCTGATGGGAGCTGCCTCCCAGCGTTCAAAAAGTTTTTCTGACAAACTTTTCAAAATGACAAGAGCTTCTAACAAGGCAAATTTGTTGGAGATCTTTGATAGACAATTTACTGAGACCTGCATTTTAGTCCTTCAAATACTAATCGTTAGCATTGCAGTCTTCAAATTTAATTCAAACAATCAGTATATGGCCGGTTCGTTGATCACTGTGTTTGGCTTGATTCCCTTTATTTTTGGTCATATCTCATCATTGATCACCACCTATACTCAGTTCAAAGAAGCAGAACCGGAACTTGCTGCGACTTTTGAAGTCTTAAATTATGAGCCTGCGGTGAAAGAAAAAGATAAGGCAGTGGTGCTGGGAGAATTTGAAAATATCAAATTTGATTCTGTCAACTTTGGATACAACAGCAAAAAATCAGTCCTTCAGAATATTTCAGTACGATTTCCCGAAAAAAAAAGCATTGCGGTCGTATCTCATTCTGGCGGAGGGAAATCAACTTTACTGCAACTCCTGTGCAGACTGTATGATCCCAGTGATGGAAAAATCTCTTTCGGAAAGTATCTGCTGTCTGATTTAAAACTTGACTCTCTTCGTTCCAAAGTTATCAAAGTCTCACAATTTCCTTTGTTTATTCAAGGATCGCTGCGGGATAATTTTCAGTTGCAAAAAGCAGAAGCGACAGATATAGAAATAGAAAATGTTTGCCGCAAGGCTGGCATTTGGGATATTATCACTGAGCAAAGTCATGGCGAAAATCCTGTTGATCTTCAGATTTCTCTTGATGCTGAAAACTTTTCTGGAGGCCAGAGACGCTTGCTTGCTATTGCCAGAGCAATGTTGAAGGATCCTGCCGTGCTGCTGCTGGATGAGCCCACAACAGGGGTTGATGCCCAAACAACCCAGGATAAGATTTATCCATTTCTGATGGAATATAAGAAAAAATGTTCTATTATTTTTGTTGATCATAATATGAACTTTGTGCGTAATTTGGCAGATATGGTACTTGTTTTGGAAGATGGCAAGGTTGCAGATTTCGGTCCGACTGAAGAAGTTTGGCAGAAAAAAGACTCGTTATTCAGAAAACTTTGGGAAGAATACAATAAAAATACTGAAATTTCAAACGAGTTGGATAATTGACTGTATGAAAAATAACAGTGCGTGGATGTTTTGGAAAACAAACCATTGTTGCAGCAAATGAAATAATCTTTTTAGGAAAATACCAAGAACGAGGTATGATGATGCATATCATTGCAAATGAAAAAACAAGGGCTATGCTGAAATTAGCATTAGCTGAAAAAGATGAAAACAGCCGATATACTTTGTTAAATGCAATCGCCGAGTCATTGAAAACATCTGAATGTTTATCAGATAGAGTTTTTGCATCTGTATGCTATGAACTTAATGCGGAACCTTATGCAGCATCAGTCAACAACACGTTGTCTCTGACTTCATTAACGTTTGAGGACAATTTTTTATTTACCAACTCTTGTGTCCTGCTACAGCATAAAAACATTGAAAAAGCCAAGGAGCTCTTTCAAAAAGCAATAACTTTTTTTATAAACCAAGACGATTATTCCAGTTTGGGAATGTTGATAAAAATTCAGAAATTATTGCTGCAAAGGATCGATTTCCCGGAAAAAGATTATTTTAAGGATATTGAACTTCCACGGATTGTAGTCATCAAATCCTTTACCTCCTCACTGACAGAACATTTTTCTGAAGAGCAATTAGAATTGGGCAAAAGTGCGGCCATTGATTTTGTGGGCAATGTCGCGTGTGTGATATCTTGTTGTACCAATATTATGGAACAGCAAATGCTGGATGTTTTCATTTCCAATGGAATTAAGGTGAGTTGTGTGCCTTCTCTGCCGACTGCAGAATTATTTGAAAAAATAGACAAAGAAACAAAAAGCAAAATCGAGTACATCTACAGCCGAAGTGACATTCATCCTCCAATCACTGAATATATTCAGAGTTCTGCATCAGGAGAGGATGTTTGGAATATCACAGAGGAATATTCTGCAAAATATTTACTTGGTTTAGCAATGCTAAAAAGAGAAGATACAGGCTTACCCATATCATATATGTGGTCTGATTTCTCAAATGTCTTTTCTTCTGCAGGTATTGAGAATATTTGTAAACAAAATGAAATTTCTGCTATGAAAGTAGGTCGTTAATATGCCAGAGAGAGATAGTCATATCGTAGCAACAATCTTGGTAGCCGATCTTGTCGGTTCAAGTAAATATGTCGGAATTCAAAAAGATAAACTGTTTAAGGCATATCACGATCAGATCAACAATTTATTTAAGTTAAACAATTATCAAAGTGCCCATCTAAAAAAAGAAACTGCTGGCGATGGTTTGCATATCGTTTTCAGCGATGCCGTTGCTGCAGGCAATTACGCACTGGAACTTGTGAATTTTATCAAAAACTATGATTGGTCAACTTGTGGAGTAAATGCAGCTATTGGCATTAGGATTGCATTGCACTCT